>DLXL01000358.1:0-1296 GCA_003448025.1 Saprospirales bacterium
GTGCTGTCTCGCTTTCTTTGGAAGTTGGTTTTCATTTGGTTTTTTAGGGGTTAGCCGTCGGGGCGCAAGTTCCGACGGCTTTCAATATAAAACGAACAAAAGGAGTGTCTCCGCAAATGAGCAGGGACAATAAGGCAAATAAGGAAGATTGTTTTCATTTGGTCTTTAGGGTTTGGCCGTCGACGCGTAATGCTGCGACGGCTTTTTTTATTTAAAGAACAAAATGACGGTATTAGCAGTGTCCGGAAAGCAAATGCGGTATCTTGTGGCCACTTTTGAAAGTTTATCTTTTTTACTGTTGAAGGACTTTATTAAAAAAATCTTCAAGGCATTGCCCTTTGATCTGACTAAAAACCAACGATACGATCGACTAACCGAGCGGATCATTAAAAAGGTTTGTCGTCCAGGTTGTAATAGTGCAGATGTTGGCTGTCACAAAGGAGAAATCCTGGACCTGTTTTTGGCGGCCTCCCCTACTGGTCAGCACTATGGTTTTGAGCCAATTCCGGAACTTTTTGAGCAATTAAAGCTCAAGTATTCAAGCCATTCCAACTGTAAAATCATGGAGGTGGCTTTATCGAGCGAGGAAGGAAGCTCAACTTTCAATTATGTGGTAAGCAACCCCTCCTACAGTGGGCTGCAGAAGCGGCAATACGACCGACCAAACGAATTGGATACCTTAATAACTGTTGTAACAAAAAGGCTGGACGATGTATGGCCCTCGGATTTGCCACTCCATATCATGAAAATAGATGTAGAAGGCGGCGAACGGCTTGTGCTGGAAGGTGGACTTAACACCTTGCGTCGTTGGAAACCAACGGTGATTTTTGAACATGGAATGGGAGCTTCCGATCTTTACGGATCTACCCCCGAGCAAATATTCGCCCTGTTTGAGCAATGCGGTTTGCGCATATTCCTGCTAGAGCATTTTTTGGCGGAAGGAACACCTTTAAGTAAGGAACAGTTTTCAAAAGAATTCTACGAGCGCCGAAACTATTACTTTGTGGCAAGTGGCGCATCCGTATAGAATTTTCTTCGTTTGATAGCTATCTCTACTCCTGTTCTTCCATGACCAAAGAACGGATATGTGGCGCTCTTTTTGTTTCTGCCGATTGGTAAACATCCAACTCCCGGATGGGATGGCCATCAGGCCAACGCCCCATAAACCGTTGCTCCGGAGTATTTCCAAAGGCGTATTCCTTTTGAATCCCTTTTCTGCTATAATTGATCAAAGCGTCGCCAAGTTTCCAGTAACAATGAAAATCTACCTCATTTAAACGAGAGGTCATCAGTACC
>DLXL01000358.1:1443-2800 GCA_003448025.1 Saprospirales bacterium
ACGAGAGGTCATCAGTACCCGCCGGGCGGTATAATTTCTCACCCCGGTGTCAAAATCAAGGTCATACCCATACGGTTCTGAATGGGTTGCGAGCACCCACCTCCGCAAATTGGTGGTATCTCTGCGCTGAACGATCAGGTTTCTTTCAGGAGTATTTATGGCGGTATTAAACACCAGAGAACCAAATTCGGCTCCCACTACATAATCATCTTCACCCACAACAATTAATACCTTGGTGTCAGCAGGTATTGCGGAGTAGTCCTGCAGCCTGGCTCCTTTAAATGGACCAGAGCCTGGCTCAGCCAGCAACATCGCTGCAGGTTTCGGAATCCGCATTTTCTCCCAACGGGTGGCCAGGTTTGCAGCGGTTACACCACCATAAGAATGACCGATGTACACTACCTGGTCGGTTTTAGGTTTTACCCTTCCATCTTTTTGAAGTTCCCGGAGCGCATCTCTGATACCCTTTGCAGCATTTTCCGGAAAACCATTTGGCCTCGGCCAAACAAGGTTTTTCTGGTATCGGGGATAAATAACGATATTTCCCTTAGCTACCAGATGTTTTATCCATTTTCCATATGCCATGGGATTGTATGCACCATAACCGTGGAGAAATACAATCACTTCCGCTGAATCGGGCTTGGGGTCAGCTGGTTCAAACAACCAATAACCATCAGCACGGGTAGCTGCATCAAAAAATGCAACAGATTTATGTTGGTACTCTGCTCCACCCGGGCCATCAAATGGCTGACCGGGATATGGTGTTTCCTGAGCAGTTGCGAAAAGGCCTTTAAAGATCAAGGGCGACATAATAGCAATAGCCTTGGACCAAGGCTTTAGTTGTTTGAGTATTGAAAATCTAAAAAGCTGGTTCTTTGCTTTCATAAAAATGCCTAATTTGGTATATAAACACGAATCATCGTTTTTCGTTGAATTAGTAAGCGCCTAAACTGTAATTTTGCCAAAAATAGTGCCTTTGAAACGCCATTTTATTTTCCCCATTCTCTTCCTTTCAGCATGTGGACTTGAGCCGGCAGTACCTCCGGTTGTCAGGGAGCTCCAATCTCCGGAATCTGTATCTGATGCTCCTAAAATTTCACCACAACCGACCATTTCTCATCCGGGGTTCACGGAAGTTACCCAGCTGGATCCAAGCATCAAGTTGGATATCAGATATGCAACCACGGATAATTTCACCAAATCAAAAATATACGACTGCCCAAACTGTTTGTTACGCCCAGAGGTAGCCGAGGCGGTTGTTAAAGCGCATAAAAACCTCAAAAAGAGAGGATTAGGGTTGAAGATGTTTGATTGTTACCGTCCCCGGCCTTATCAGCAAAGATTATGGGATAAAGTA
>DLXL01000361.1 GCA_003448025.1 Saprospirales bacterium
TTTAAAAATGCACGGGGCTATAAAGATAAAAATTATCTCTTTTCTATGTACGGTTGGGCGCCACCTTTTTTCGGCGCGTTTCTTTCTCTAAAGGTAGATCTAGTAGATTTGTCTTTATTACAATATATTAACCCATGGCAAGCACAATATAATGGCACTGTTATAAACCTGAAAACTCCTCAAATAATTGCTGAGAGCGACCCTATGGCTGGATTTCCTTATCCTTTTAAAAGGTACACATCTTGTGTAAATGTACCCAATGTTGCAGATACCTACAATGGAATTTATATATATACTTCCCTAGGAAACCCTTCAGGAAGTGGCTGGGTTGACGATTTTGAGTTAATAGAAGATAACTTCAATGCTGGTGCAGACATTTCACTTCCCTGTGGAAGCAGTACTATTTTAGGTGGTCAAGATTTTTGTATGCTCAGTAATATGGTTATCCGTTATGATTGGACCGATCCTTTAGGAACTTTATTGTTGCAATACACGGTTAAGCATGGCATGAATGGCTTTGTTGAAATTCGAGACGCTTCCGGAAGTATTATTCCAAACATTCCAAGTATAATAGTTTCACCGACTATTCCAACTTTATATACATTAACTCGAACTATAGTTGATTATGCTGGAGCAGAGGATTTAGTGTTGTGTACCTTATCAGATGACATTTTAGTTGCCGTATATGGATTTGGGGATGCTTGTTTCTTGACTGAAGTTTGTGATCATACCGTCCTAATCACCCCCAATGTGCCTGGAGGGGACAACGTATGGGATATGGGCGATAACACCACATACAATTTTTCTAGTGCTTTCCAACACACATACTCGGTGCCAGGAACATACAATATTTGTAGGCAGCTAGGAATTGAATGCCCCTCAATTTGTTGTATTGAAATAATAATACCCCAAAGCGCCCCTGTTAATGCAGATTTTATTTTTCAACAAGAGCCTTGTCCAATCTTAGATATTCAGTTCTCATCTAACGAGCAAGGTTGGAATCATTCATGGAATTTTGACGGTTTAGGAAGCAGTACTCAACCAAATCCCATATTTACATTTCCAAGCAATGGAGTATATGAAGTAACACATACTGTAACTAACATTTGCGGTTCTTCTTCATCAGTTACTAAATTGGTAAATATTATTTGCACTGAGAATTTTGCGTGCCCCTGTACAGGGAATGGATCATTAAATATTGATGCAAGTGAAGGTAATCATAATTACGATGCAATTTTAGGCGGGACCAGATATTCAGTATTAGAGGCTGGCTTTAATTATGATCAAGACAATAACGGAATATTAGATGCCAATGACCACCACGGTTGCATCGCGATATCTGGACGGTTGATAATTGACCGTGATGTTGAGATTAAATCGTGTGGAGAAGTCAAAATGCAGCCATGTTCCGAAATATGGGTCGGAACGGGAGAGTCCTCAAGCCCTTACCCTTCTTTGCTGCTTTACCTCAACAACCTATATGGGTGCGAACAAATGTGGAAAGGAATCACGGTTCAGCAGTATTGTATGTTGACCATGGGCAAAAATTCAATTGAGGACGCACAATTTGCAGTCACCGCACTTGGAAGCAATCTTATCCAACCTCCTGCATCGCCTCCAACTCGTTTTTATGCTCTTACTAATTTTTTCAGGAACAATCATGTAGGCGTGTACATTCCTACCAACAGGAAGCAATCCGTTTTGCACGCGCCATTTCATTACAACAATTTCATAGGGAGGATACCTGGGAAGCCTTTGCTTCCACCCTGTGATGCGAGCCTGCCAAACTATAGCGACCAAATGGGCTATGCAGGCTTGGTTACCCTTGGTACGGCGTTCGACGTAGGTACGCCAGGAACAAGTGGGTATGTTAACACTTTCCGCGACATACGCAACGGCGTAATAGGTGAGAACGATGCCTTGGTAAATGTCTATCGCGCCCGCTTCGACAATGTGCCGGGCTATATGGGCATCAACGGCAACCCAAGTTTTGCAGCAAGTAGCGGAGTTGGCGTACTTTTCCGAAGGGGAATCTGTTCAGTAAAAAACTCTCGTTTCGAAGGAGTTGGGCATGCTGTTTTTGCCAATAGTACGGCGGGCCTGTCAGTATTGCAGAACCAAATGCCTGATGTATTTACGGGGGTTCAGGCAATGACGCCCCGTGGATTTACCATCAATGAAAACCAGTCTATCGGTTTTAGAGATTGGGGGATTTTCACTAGAAACCCAAGCCAACTCCTTCCCCTTAACAGCGAACTCCTTATTGAAGACAACCACTTGCACAGTATCGAAGACGATGCAGATGGTGTCATAGAAGAAGCCGGAATTACAGTGGTTCTTTCAAACAATATTTCGAACACCGAAGATGCCCGAATAGCGGGCAACCGGCTTACCACCCGCGACCTTCAGTTTGGCATACTGATGAATACCGCGAACAATTGGCTGCTTGATGATAATAGAGTAACCATAGAACCACTATTAACAAACCTTCCACACACAGGAACTGGTGGCATTACATTGTTCTCTTCTGCAAATAACTGGCTCTATGGCAATACCGTGACCGATAACGGCACCGACCCAAGTGTGGGAATATGGGCCGCTAGCGCACCAGGCAATACCTATTGCTGCAATACAACCTCCTATACCAATTGGGGGACCTATTTTCAGGGAACTTGTGACAATACCACCTTGCGAGAGACCCTCACTGATGGAAACGATGACTTCGCATTAGAGTGTACCCCCGGTACTGTTATCAGCTTGCAACCAGATTTGGTTGCTTCCCCTGGCGACAACCACAGTAATCAATTTCACGTCGGGTCAAATGCGCAGCATGGTGGGAATGATGGTCAAGTACAAAACTCGGAGTTTTTTGTAAGAACGAATGTCCCGCTTGATCACCCGGAAAACATCTTTCTTCCAAACATACACGGAGGGTATGACCCGGCAAATCCCAAATGGTTTTTTGCGACAGGGTTTGCCAACAAAGACTGTAATGCAATAGGGGGTTGCCCTGCCCCAGAATACGGCTATCCAAGAAACCGTGACAGGGAACTGAGTGAAACGGATACCTATTATGCGTCTGGAGGGTTCTTAGGCTCACCCTATGGAGAGGCGCTGAATTGGGAAGGGAAGCTTCGGCTCTACAAGCGTATGCAGAAGTACCCGGAACTTGCAGGCCAATCGACCACAGTGGATGCTTTCTATACCAATGCAGGAAATAATTTAGTTGGTATGTATGCTGCGGTTGACGGGGCAATTGCCAGCATAAACACCCTTCCGCAACCATGGCAAGTTGCCATCCAAAACGCACAAGGGGCCGTACAAACCGCTATTACCACCGCCGATGGTCAATTGTCGGCGCTTGCTTCGGTCAGTACCTGGGAAGACAGCATGGCTATTTACCGAACAGCTGAACAGACGCGCCTACTGGCTTTACCTGCCTATGAAAGTCTGATGCAATATCTGCACCTGGCCGATTCGCTGCACAACACGAAAGCACAAGCAGCTTGGTTGATCAATCAGGCTCTGCCAGCAACTGACATATTACAAAGCAACCGGAAAACAGTTAATCGCGTTTACCTCGAAACTGTTGCTCAAGGCATAACGACCCTCACACCCGCACAATACGCCGATATAGCCCCTATCGCCTGGCAATGTCCGCTGGAAGGCGGTGGCGCGGTGTACACCGCACGGGCCTTATACCAATTGCAAACGGCGGCAATATTTGACGACCGCTTACTTTGCGGATTGAGTAATCAGGAGCGTGGAACACACAGGGGCAATGCGCCCCCTCCCGAGGCATTAAAAGTGCAGCCCAATCCTACATCTGACGAACTACTGGTTACTTTACCTGACGGTGTTTTGAGCGAGGAGTTGATAATGAAAGTTATCAATATTAATGGAATGGAGGTATTTTCTAAGCAGGTATCAGGAGAAACAACCATGTTGATTGATGTCTCCAAGCTGCCAGCAGGACTTTACACCCTGTTTGCGACAGGAAAATCAACAACTCCAGCCCCGGTAAAATTCGTTGTTCAGCACTAAGTCTTTCACATACGCCCTTGCCACTCTTTGAGGCGAGGGCTTTTTCTTTTTCGAAATGAAGGTTTCAATCGCTTTTTTTGTGTGCCTTTTGCCTTTTGTATGTGCAGCCCAACTGCACGACAATACCTGGATGATTGGTTATCAAGGGGGGACAAGTGAATTTGGCATCACAGAGTTTACATTTACAGAAGGGAACTTGGCTGTAAAGAAAAGTAATCATACCCTGACAGCATTTCAGGACTTAAATGCTTGTTTTTCGGACTCATCAGGGCAATTATTCGCCATGTTTCATGGATATTGGGTCATGGATAGGAACGGTGCAAAAATGAAAGGTGGTGACTCAATACGGTTTAAACTAGATCCCAATCCGTTTGTGTTTGGTTATAGCAGCGACGGTGACATCCCTCAAGGTGGGATGTTCCTGCCTTGGCCGGGGCATCCGGACAGCCTGCTGCTCTTTTACGTCAGCCAGGGGAATGCCGGAACAGTGAGTTTTGTCGAACTCGCCAGCCTACACTTGCAGTATGCCCTGATTCGGCTCTCTGGCAATGGTGGTCTCGGGGAAGTAACAGTGCGGCGCCATGTGGTGCTGGAAGATACGATTCAGTACGGGCGGCTCTCCGCCTGCAAGCACGCCAACGGGCGAGACTGGTGGCTCATGATCAATGAAAGGAACACCAACCGATGGTACCGCTACCTACTGGATCCTGCCGGCATCCATTTGCTTGGCCAGCAAGAAATCGGCTTGCCCGTGACAGACGGGTTCAGCATGTCGGCCTATTCACCCGATGGACAACACTATGCCACTTTTAATGCGATTGACAACATCAATGACTATCTTGATGTATATGATTTTGATCGGTGTGAAGGTTTCTTTTTCAACCACAGACAAATACATTTTTCAGGAGAAGTAGGGGGAGTGGCATTTTCTCCAAATTCGAGATATTTATACCTAAGTTATATTACTAAACTTTTCCAATACGACTTAGAATCCCCAGATTTTGAATCTTCGCAAGTTTTAGTGGATACATTTGACGGGTTCGTAAGCACCTCTTACGCTATTTTTTACCAACCGCAACTTGCACCGGATGGCAAGATATACATCTGCTGTCTGGGCAGTACCAAGGTGATGCATGTTATCCATAGTCCTGATGAGGCAGGTGTGGGCTGTCAGTTTCAACAGCACGGAATACCACTACCCGTTCACAACGGTCAATCTCTGACCTCCAGTCCATATTACCGCCTCGGCCCGCTTGACGGCTCCGCTTGCGATACGCTGGGGCTTGACAACCTGCCGGTATCCTGGTGGCGCTCGGAGCAGGATACACTGGATCCGATGCAGGTGTATTTTCACGATTTATCCTACTACGAGCCCACAGAATGGCAATGGAGTTTTGGCGATCCGGCCTCCGGCGTGAACAACAGCAGTCTGGAGCGGCATCCGCAGCATATATTTTCAGCGCCGGGCACGTATGAGGTGTGCCTGATGGTGGGCAATGTAAACGCCCGCGATACCCTGTGCCGGATGCTCACTTTGGGTAGCAGCATGGCAGAAAACCCGGATCTGGATACGCGCATTCAGGTAGCGCCCAATCCGTTTGATTCCCGGCTTTCAGTGGCGGTAAGCAGTCCGCTGGCACAGTCAGGTGTGATCAGGTTGTTTGATCAAACAGGTCGGCTCGTCATGCAAGAACGGCTATCCTTCGGCATCACAGAGCTGAATACCGGTCATTTGCCTCCGGGCATGTATTTTTACAGTATTTCCGTGCGGGAAGAACCGGTGAAAGCTGGGAAGGTGGTGAAGGTGCGGGGGGAGTGATGATTGACGATTGACGAGTACAT
>DLXL01000468.1:0-250 GCA_003448025.1 Saprospirales bacterium
GAAAGTTTGACGATCCAGTAGTCGGAGGAGCCATGATTGCCGGATACATCACCGTTATTTGAACGGGTGCCGCCAACAACAACCATTTCATGTTCGTCAACCTTAGTTAAATGATATCCAAAATCATCCAAACTGCCTCCCATTGTTTTTTGCCATAATAAACTACCAGAAGAAGAAAGCGCTGTAATCCAGTTATCAAACCCACCGTGGTTACCCATGACATCACCATTGTTTGACGAAACGATACTCA
>DLXL01000468.1:409-4308 GCA_003448025.1 Saprospirales bacterium
TGCCCATATATTTCCGTCTTCCTTCTGAATAAAAGCTCTTCCAAAATCTTCACTTGTACCTCCCAAAGGATTCTGCCACAATAAATTTCCGATTGAATCAACTTTTAATAACCACGCATCAAATCCTCCATGGTTTCCGGAAACCTGACCATTCACCGATCTAGATTGGCCAAACACTAAAAATCCCCCATCAGGTGTCTGTTGAATTTCATTGGCCCTATCTAAAGCGGAACCACCATAGGATTGCTCCCACTCAATCTTCCCTTCAAAATTTAATTTAACCACCCAATAATCCGAATTGCCAAAATTGACTGAAACATCTCCGTCGTTTGATTGTGATTCTCCACACAAAATAAATCCTGAATCTTCTGTTTCCTGAATGCAGTAACCAATATCATAGGATCCTCCTCCTATAGATCGTTGCCAGACCAAAGCGCCTTCACTGTCTAATTTTACCACCCAGCAATCAAAATAGCCGTTATTTCCTGTTACATCTCCACCAATTTCACCAGATTGTCCGGCAAATACATACCCGCCATCTTTAGTTTGACAGATATCCCACGCCAGGTCGTGTCCCTCCCCTCCAAGACATTTTTGCCACTGAATTTGTCCAGTACTGTCAATTTTTAAAATCCAGGCATCAGACGCGCCATGTTGGCCAGTTACATCGCCATCACTTGATTTGGTAAATCCGGCCACTATGAAACCCCTATCCAGGGTTTGTTGAATAGAATACGGTTTTTCGTGGTTACTACCGCCATAACATTTACTCCAGATTATCTGGCCGCTATTTTTTGTTCTAATAATCCAAAAATCATCAAAACCAAGAGCGCCAGATACATTACCATCTGTGGATTGAGAGACCCCCGCGAAAACCAAGTCACTATTAAGGCAAACCTGAACAGAAGTTGCTTCATCATACTCGCTGCCACCATAGCAGTATTGCCATTGGATGGAAGGCTGGGCGCATAAAGTGCCAATTGTCAAATTAAACAAAACTAAAAATTCTAATTTTTTCATTAACAATTACATTTTAATGAGTTTAAAAACATGCATTGAATTAATAACAAGAAAGTATACTCCGGGCAGATGATTATCAAATGGAATTTGAAATTCAGTCCCCAAAACAGATGAAGAGTACATTTCTCTCAGCTTCATGTTTACATCATATATCTCAAAAACCGTATTTTGTTTTTCTGAAATTTCGCTTGATATTTTAATATCTACAGTGTTAATTATTGGATTTCGTACAGATATTTCACTTATTGGTTCTTGAACAAGATTATTTTCTGAAGCATTGTCTGGTGGCAAATCAATAATTACATCGTTTGCAACTAGTGGAATAAACTCATAGGAATTACTCCATGGCTTATTGGGGTCACTTAATAGATTGCACATCTTCAGTACTATAGGTCCTGGAAAAGGAAAAACTCTTTCAAGAATAACATGTCCAACCTCAATATTCGGATTTTCAAGATCGTGAAATTTAATCGGACTGTAAACGTTTACCAACTGATTAGGCATTGTAGGAAAAATACCAAAATCATTAACAGCAACTATACTTTCATTGTGTAATCGTCTGACAAAAACATGGTCGGACCAATCTGAAGTATTTATCTCTATTTCAAAAATATTGTACCTATTGGTTTCCTTTTCCAATATTTTAAAACCCACCCATTCATATTTCCAATAAAGAATCTGATTACAATCTTGGACAATTTCCGGATTTTTAGGAAGCCTACCTACAACCACCAAATCAATAATCTTAAAGTCAAAATTCAAGTCAATTACATTAATGCCAGCCTCCCCCGACTCACAATTCGTAGCCAGCCTCGCCAAATAACTCCCCGGCTCCAAGTTATCTAAAACAATAGACTCCCCAGGTACTTCCGGGTTTATCCACAAGGTTATCCAGGCTCCATTTTCCTCTATCATCAATTCTAAAGTATGCGTTGCACCTGCTACAGAAGGATCCCAACCCAAGGTTACTAAGTCCGATGCCATACTGGTAACTTCAAAATTTGTTGGCGCCGGGGCATCACAAAATTGGATACGCCAAGGACTGGAAGCAAACGTGAATGCCTGAATGCTTGCAAAAAGCAGGCAAAAGAGTAATTTTTTAGCCATAATCAAGATTTTTTTAATTGAATGGTGAACTTTGATGACAAATGTATTTCCTTCGGGCAGGTAAAATTTATAACAGTTTTTGGCAAAAATTCCAGCACTGAGGAATATGGAACAAACGCAATTAGTAGAGCTTCTCAAATCACTTTCGCCGGATGAAAGTACTAATTTTAGCCAATTTATCAAGTTATCTCAGTTTAACAGCAGCAGGTACCAACGCCAGGTAATACTATTAATTGAAACATGCCTGGAACACTTGAAACACACCGGGCCGGTTAATTTAACCAAAGAAACCGTTTATTCATGTGTTTTCCCAGGGCAGGAATTTGTTGATGGCAAACTGGACAAAGTGATGGTGGAGGCTCAAAAAGTGCTGCGCACCTTCCTGATTGTAGGAAGATATCTGAGGGAAGAGAATCAGTTTCAGCACCAGCTTGACCTTGCCGAAGAATTTCGTAACAGGCGGCTACAAAACCGCTATGAACAAACAGAAATGAAATTGCAGAAATCCCTGGAAGATGCCCCGGAAAGCTATGAACGGTTTTACCATCAATATCAGTTTGAGTATTTGAAATATGATCTTGAAACAATACATAACAAAGGCAAAGGCGATCTAAACATACCCAATGCGATATATGCACTTGAAAGCTTTTACTATAACTACAAATTGCTTCTGCTCAACCAATATCAACTGCAACAAAAAATTGCGCATCTGAGTGTTCCTGAACGTCTTCAACAACTTATTGATGATCATTTTATCCCTGCAATCTATTTAGATGGATCCAGGTTGTTGTATACCCAGAAAGAAATTTTTGAACTCCTGAAAAAGTCTGCTCCAGCACCGGCAGAGGTGCGTCAATTTTTCAATTTACTTCAAGAAAATCAACATAATTTTTCAGAAAAATGCCTCTCAGATTTTTATGCCTTTCTCAGAAACTTGTGCGTCTTAGCTGTTTCAGCAAATTATGAAAACATGGACATGGCATATCTGCTCCATGAAATACACAAAGACAACCTGGAACGAGGTTTTATGCACAGTGAAAACAAAATAAGCCGAAGTAAATACATGGCAATTGCAAATAATGCCTTATTTATAGGAAAATTCGATTGGGCTTATGCGTTCATTGAAAAATATAAAGATGAACTTCATGAAGAAAATGAAACCCGTGATGTGTACCGCCTCAATCTGGCCAACTACCTGTTCAGAAGTGGAAAATTTGAACAGTGCCTTGATAGTATCCCTGACTCCTCTCCTTCCATGTTATATGCATTATTCGGAAAAAGGTTGGAATTAAAATCGCTGTATGAATTAAAATCTGACTTACTGTCTTATAAACTGGACGCATTTAAGATGTTCCTGAGTCGTACCTCCAAAAAAATCATGTCGGATGCTCAAAGACAAGCACATATTGACTTCGCTAACTTGTTATATCAACTCTACAGTTCTCCACCTGGCAATCCCATACGAGCAGAATTACTTACAAAACGGGTATTAGAAAAAAAACAATCTGCTGAGTACCATTGGCTACTTCAAAAAGCTCAATCATTAAAATAGGCCATCAGTTCCATATTTTTCTGGCAACAAAACAGGTAGCAAGGCCAGTGGGGGGCTCGCAGCTGTCGGAATGACGGGTGGCTTGGGGTGGAAAGATTCCTCGCTATCGCTCGGAATGACAAGTGTCGTTTTTTAGAGGAAGGGGGGGGGGGGGGGGGGGGGGGGGGGGGGGACGCAGGGGGGGGGGGGGGGGGGGGAGAGGGAGGGGGGGAGGGGGGGG
>DLXL01000468.1:4384-7196 GCA_003448025.1 Saprospirales bacterium
CCCCCGCCCCCCTTTTATACCTCCCGGCGGAGTGTCATTCCGAACGTAGTGAGGAACCTCATTATGCACCGAACCGTCATTCCGAACGTAGGGAGGAATCTAATACCCCCAGTACATCGTCATTCCAAGTGCAGCGAGCCGCCCCCTAAAACTCCCCTCCCGAAATATCCCAAAACCTGTTAAAAAACGCCTTTATCTTCTCAATAACTGATTCCCGCTTGGCGCTCCGCTCGCCTGACGGGGTGAATCTGGACACCGGCGGGAGTATCCGCGCCAGACCTGTTCCCGAGGTTTGCACATAGCCGTCCCGGAAGGCGTTGCTCACAAAGGTGTACGTTTCTTCCTTGTCCAGATTTTCCTCGGCAATGATGCGGTTCAGTTCTTCCATTTTCTTTTCGTCCACAAAAGTGCGCCAATCGTCGGTAACGGCGGCCCCGGGGGTGAGCGACTGGATGAATTGCAGGATCAGGTCTTTTTTGTTTCTCAGCTCTACACTCGAATCTATGGCCTTGTTGATGCTGACCATGATCTCCTTGTCTTTTACATGGCTCTCGTGGTATTTCCGGATCAGTTCGAGGATGTAATCAATATTGATTTCCACCTGCTTGATCAGCTCCATTTCAAACACGATATCATCGTTCACGTTTTCAGCATCGCCCCGGCCTTGGCTGCGGAATTCGTGGTACAAATTGATGTACATGCTGTGATAATCCTGCACATCTCTTTCGCTCAGTATTTCCTTCCCGGCAAACTCATCAAATGCCGTGAGGATGTTTTTTAGTTTCAGCACAGCGCCGTACAACCGGATGAAGGCTTTCTGATTTTGCTCGCCAATGATCTGTTCTCCTGCCGGGTACTTGTCGGTGAGTTCATCTATCAGGGTGATATACCCCGGCGCTGGTTTTCCTTTGTTTTCATACCCCTGGTATTACTCGTTAAACGTCTTCAACAGTACTATGCCGCCGGCCTCTTTGTTGCCAAACAAAGCAATGCTATTGTTGGTGGCCTCCTCCAGGTTGCGGAAGCAAACAATATTGCCAAAGGTTTTAACGGAGTTTAATATCCGGTTGGTTCTGGAATAGGCCTGCAACAAACCATGCAGGCGCAAATTCTTGTCTACCCAAAGCGTATTCAAGGTGGTGGCATCAAAACCCGTGAGGAACATATTCACCACGATCAACAAGTCTATCTCCCGGTTTTTCATCCGCAAAGACACATCCTTGTAATAATTCTGGAATTTATCCGCAGAGGTGTCGTAGTTGGTTTTGAAGATTTGGTTGTAGTCTTGTATGGCTGCTTCCAGAAAATCGCGGTCTGTGGCGCTGAGCTGCCCCGGATCTTCTGAATTTTCATCCGGCAATCCATCGCCATCTTCATCATTTACCCCGAAACTGAATATGGTGGCCACCTTGAGCCGCTGTATTTCCGGCAAACTTTGTTGCTGTTTTTTGAATTCCTGATAATAGATTTTGGCAAAATCAATAGAACTCACGGCAAAAATGGAGTTGAAGCCGGTGAGCCGGATTTGCTTCTTGATTTCTTCTATTTTGTTGCGGTCTTTGGCCGACACCACCTCGTAAATGTTTTGGAGCGCGGTGAATTCATAAGGCCTCAAATTCCGCTTGGTCTTCTGGGCAAAATGGCTCAGCATGTACTGTACAATGTTGCTGATGCGCGCAGGCGCCGCCAGGGCGCGCTCGCGATCAATATCCCACACTTTTTCATCCCGGATGTTCTCCTGCTCGCGCATGGTGGAGATGTAGTCAATGCGAAACGGCAGCACGTTTTTATCATTGATGGCATCCACAATGGTGTAGGTATGCAGCTTTTGACCAAAGGCCTGTTCAGTGGTTTTTACCCCCGATTTGCTGCTGCTGCCGGCATTTACCGCAAAAATGGGGGTGCCGGTAAACCCAAAGAGGTAGTATTTTTTAAATGCTTTGGTGATGGCGGCGTGCATATCGCCAAACTGGGAACGGTGACATTCGTCAAAAATGATCACCACCGGCTCGGAAAACAGCGCATGGCTTTTTTCTTTTTTGATCAGAATAGACAGCTTCTGAATGGTGGTAATGATGATGCGGGTATTGGGGTCGCTCAATTGCTTTTTTAAGACCGACGTATTGGTATTGCTGTTGGCCGCGCCTTTCTCAAACTTGTCGTATTCCTTCATGGTTTGATAGTCCAGGTCTTTCCGGTCTACCACAAAGAGTACTTTGTTGATGTAGGACAGCTTAGCCGCCAATTGTGCCGTTTTGAAGGAGGTGAGCGTTTTGCCGCTCCCGGTGGTATGCCATACATACCCGCCGGCATCTACGGTGCCCCAGGTTTTGTAGTTGTGGGCTACATTGATTTTATTCAAAATCCGCTCCGTGGCCACAATCTGGTACGGACGCATGGCCAGCAGCACCCTGTCGGTGGTAAATACGCAGTACCGGCAAAGGATGTTCAACAAGGTGTGTTTGGCAAAAAAAGTGCGGCCAAAATCCATCAAATCCGTGATGGGCCGGTTGTTGGCATCCGCCCACCAGGAGGTAAATTCGTAGCTGTTGCTGGTGGGTTTGCCTTTTTTGGGGACTGATTGTCCTTGCTCCCGGATATGCGCAAAACGGGTGGTATTGCTGTAATACTTGCTGTACGTGCCGTTGGAAATGACAAACAACTGCACATATTCAAACAAGCCGGAGCCCGACCAAAACGATTCTCTGCTGTACCGGTTGATCTGGTTAAAGGCTTCTTTGATGTCTACTCCCCGTTTTTTCAATTCAATGTGCACCAGCGGCAGACCATTGACCAATACCGTTACATCGTA
>DLXL01000528.1:0-2117 GCA_003448025.1 Saprospirales bacterium
AATTAACTTTCCATTTCAACCACTTCAAATTTCCCAACATGTCAGTCAAATATTATATCAGCATTTTCTTCCTTCAGGCTATGCATATCAGCCTGACTGCCCAGAAAGACACTTCTTTTCAAACCATCAGGCAGGAAAGCGGCGAGTATCAGGCGCCTGTGATTGAAACGCCATCGGATCGGCTGTTTAAAACCAGGATACCGAGTAAATGGATGTTTAAGATGAATCTGGCACAAACCTTTAATTTCCGCCGGAACGACCTTCAAACGGCTAATACACTCAGTGGCACGCCGCTGGGAATTGGCGCGGAATACAAGATTTCGCCAGCGTTTTCTGTTGGAGCCTATTACCAAATGCTGCTAGGCTATCAACCTGCAAGTGAATTTTTGAGTAAAGGTGGCTGGCTTTATTCCGCATCGGTAGCCGTGGAAGGGCGTTGGTATCACGATATGAAAAAGCGGATTAAGGAGGGGCGCAGCGCCAATAATTTCGGAGGAAGATACCTGGGCCTGGAAGGTACATGGTCGAATAATAATCAATTGACAGACAATTGGGACGATAAACGAGTGGCCTTGCGCTATGGTTTGCAGCAACGCTTTCTTCGCAACGGGTATTTTGATATCAGTATTGGCGCGGGGGTATCACAGGGCTCTCCGATTCTTAAACGTTCCACTTATTTCAGTACTGATCAGCGGGTTTCGGTTGGTTTAGCGGCGTTTTTGCCCAAATTCAGAAACACGGCCCAAAACGGTAATCTCTGCGATGTGTTGAACTGTCAGGACGAGCAATACAACATGTGGAAAGTCAATGTTTTTGATGTTGTTGCTTTTCGATCCAACGGCATTGTGTACAACCTGGAGCTTCGCCCGAATGTAGCTTATGAGCAAAAGCTTGGTCGCTCGCCATTTTCCGTTGAGTTGGCAGTAGATGCCGTATTCAACACAGGAAAATACCGGTATTACTACCTGTTAGACCAAAAGGAGTACAGCAATCGAATAACCTCTGCCACCTGGGATGCTACGGGTGAATTGCGCTGGTATTACAACATGCGCAAACGTATGCTAAACGGCAAATCCGGCAACAACCTTTCCGGAACCTTCTTTGGGTTGCAACTCAACCGACATAACCTGATAAAAAGCGCGGTTAATTATGAAACAGACAACGCCGGTAGCCTGGACGGCTCATTGGTAGCTGGCGATTACTGGACAACCAATCTGGTTTGGGGTATTCAACAACGTATTTTGGAACGCGGGTTTATTCAATTCAAAATAGGCGGAGGCAGCACGTTTGGCGGCAATAATTACCGATACGAAGGAGCTGGCAAGCCGTTGACAAAAATTGGCAGGCAGAATGAATTGAATGTTGTGGGCGAGCTGAAGGTTGGGTTTGCGTTTTGAAGAGCCGTGGAAATTACATGATTGACGAGTACATGATTATATGATTGACGAGGGGCTAAAAGGCCAACGGCCCGTGCCATCCCAAACCCAGCGCCTCCCCTCTTCAATCATGTAATCATGTACTCGTCAATCATGTACTCTTCACTCAGGTACTTTAGCCAACAGCATTTCATCGCTCGCAGTCTGATAACACGCACCAGGAGTGCCAGGCTCACCGGGCGCATCGAAGCGACAAAAACAACCATCCATCTGAATTTTGAAATCACAGCCACCGCAGCCTTCGCCGGTGCAGGCGGTCCAGTAATGATCGGCAAAGAAATTCTGGTCAATACCTTGTTTTAGTCGAACGGCAATGAAAACAGATTGCTCCATATCTCCGGCATGCCGACATTCAATGGTGAGCCACCAGGCATTTTCTATAAATTGCCTGTCTACTCGTTCTACGGTGCCCATCTGAGGCATGTTCGCAGATACGGAACGCACCAGCACCTCTTCGCTTACCACGAGTCGCAAACGATTATTCACCATTGCTGCCACCGGATCGCGCAAAGGATCGAAGAAGCCGTCGGAGGATTGCGCATGGGTAAAGGTGCATGCCAATTTAAGGATAAAGCATATCAATATAGGCCGCAGGCCCACTAGCCCCATCGGGGCGGCATTTTTGTAGTACATGATTACATGATTTAAGAGGGGGAGGGCGCTGGGTTTGGGATGGCACGG
>DLXL01000528.1:2342-2846 GCA_003448025.1 Saprospirales bacterium
GCCTTATTAAGGATACTGATTGTCCGGATTGATCGCAGCAGCCTTCACATTGGTGGTTTACTACCTGGCAATTGTTGCAGCCAGGCTTATAACAGACAATAGCCTGATTATCTGCAAAATAGAATCGACTCGTTCTATCAGGGTTCAGGCGCAAACTGAGGGTGAAAGGCTGTTTGTTTTTATCAGGATAAATACCTGTGAAGATCAGTGACTGACCTCCGTCCGGTTCTTTTTGTCGCAGAACAGTTTGTACCCGCACAGATTGTTCCATTCGTATTTCCAGTGATTTGGCGAGTACATATTCGCTGATGAGCAGGTACAGACTGCTGTCTTTCTGCACCGCCACCGGATCCAAAGCCGGATCAAACCATTTTTCCTGTGCCTGAGCCAGAGAAAAGGTGAAAAAAAGCAGAGTCAAGAGTACAAATGGTTTCATGATTGGTTATTTTAAGTGGGTTTAATACATTGAAAATCAAAAAGATGCGCTGATCGTTCATCGTCCAT
>DLXL01000528.1:2992-8657 GCA_003448025.1 Saprospirales bacterium
TCATCGTCCATCGTTCATCGTCCTCAATCCTGCGCCGTACCATACAACATATCCTTTAGCTTGGAGCCTTGCACCTCGGGCATCTTGTAGGCGCTGTTGAATTTTTCGAGCGTTTCGTCGATGTCGTTTTTCAGTTGTTTGAACTGATCGGGCAGGGTAGCGGCACAGGTTTTTTCATTTTCATAATTGCCGGCAATTTTGGAGAACTTCTTGTAGTATTCCCCGCCCTGACTCACGAAATTGCTGTACTTATCAATGAAAGAACCCACACGGTCTATGGAAAACTGCAGGTTGGTGGTGGCCCGGCCCAGGAGTCGCGGATCAGGCAGGGTGGGCATACCATTCGTATTGGCCGGAATTTCGCCCAGTGCTTTGGATACATACACATCGAGCATGCCATAGAGTCGCTCCCAGTCGTCGCTGTCGCGACAACTGATGAGCGGAATGGTGTAACCAACCTGTCGGGCGCAGTCGGAAAAAAGGGCTTCACATTCTTTTTTGAGTGTCAGGTTGGCTTCCCGGAGGTATCCGGTTTCGTAGTAGATAACGTTGAGATCGTTGTGCATGCGTACAGTGAAATCCAGTACACAGGCCACTTTCTCTATGCTTTCTTTCTTTTCTTTTTCCTCGCCGCCGCCCACGGCAAATCCAACTATGGAAAAGGCGGCAGAGATATAGGGGTTGGATTGCAGGAGTGCCGGCATCTGGAAGTTGAACTTGCGTTTCATGCGTTCTTCCACGATATTTTTGACTTCTTTGAATTCCGGGTAATTGTGCGGGTTCGACAAATTGGAAAGGCCTTGTTGGGCTTTCAGACTGCTCAGGTGATGATCCATGCTGAGCACTTTTTCGTAAAGCATTTTTATGATTTCAATGCTTTTGCGATAGCGGAGTTTGAGCAGTTTCAGTTCATGTTCCTGTTCCAGTTGGACCAGTGTTTCCTGCAATTGCATTTTCTCCCAGAGCATGGGGAAACCACATTCCGGAACCCGGCTACGCGGATCTTGCAAAGATTGGCACAGGTCCTGAAGCCTGATTTGAAGTGGCTCAATCTGAAGGTGGTATTCGCTCTCCAGTGCTTCCAAATCATGGGCTGTGGCGAAGAGGATGGGTTGCCACCAGAAGCTGGAATCGGCAACCGGGAAAGGCGTTCTTCCTGCCAGAAAGGAGCCTGGGGAAAGTCCTGTCAGCAGGAAGAACGCAAAAATCAAGCAGTTTTTGTGCGTTTTCATTGGTGGCAAATTGGTAGGTTATAAAAACAGTGTGGCGCCTAAGCCCAAGGCCATGTACTCGCCAAAAAACTCGTAGTTGTGGCTGTGGAGGTCTGCGTTGAACCAGACTTTTTGGTTGATTTTGATGCCCAGCTCAAATCCCAGGGCCCAGCCGAGTTGACGGATTTTCTCATGTGTGTAAAATACTTCACGTTCTCCATTCGTGACTAAGGCTAATTCCGGCCAGAGCTGGCGACCAAAACGATACGATCCGGCAAGATCCATTCCGATGCGCACTTTTGGCTTGTGGATGATGTTTAATCCCATACCCAGATCGAGTTGTGTGGTGGATAAAGAACGTAATTCGGTATAATCAAAAATGGAAGAGGTGCTTTCGTTCGTGCTGAGCATCTGAAAGGCCTCCCATTGCACCTACCCGTTTACCCGATTGTAATGTCGGGCCAATCGGTTGGCGAACCGCACACCAAAATCGCCCAGATTCTGTTCAGAACCAAAGCCCAGATTGGTTCGTAGCGACCAGCTGGATTGAGCGGAGAGGGGGAGGGTGAAGGCAAAAAAGGCCAAAAACAGGAATGATGAAATTTTCATGTTAGCGTGTGATTGAACGATAAAAGCAGTTTTTACTTTTTGAATTTTTCCAGGACAATGTTGCACGAGTCTACAATTTCATAGGTCAGAGCATCTCGGAATTCCAACAACACATTCCAGTTGCCATTAGCCTGTTTTTTTCCATACGCAGCGGGTTTTAAAGGCGTATCGTCCGGGGCAAAACACCTCATATCAAGTTGAGGAGAATAAAGGCTGTCTCCGCCTGGGGTTTCGTAGTAAAAAACTGTTTGAGAAAGAGTCCCAACGCTAAAGCCCCCCCTGATTGCAATGGAAATTCCACGAATCTCTCCGGAACCGCCAAAACTCATGATCAGGGTGTCGTAACAATAACAAGCCGGGCTTATGCCAACATAACTTTCGTCCCCTAACTGCACACAATTGTTGTGGAACATGTATCCACCTTCGTCACAAACGCAAGTTCCTTGCTTGCATTCAGATTTGTCGGGGCATACGCCGCATTTATCCTTGCAAGAACCAAATAAGCATGCAGTGACAGTGAGTAATGCGAAAACGGTTGAAATGAGCGAATTTTTCATAAGTGAAATATTTAAATGGTGAAAAATCAAATGACCGTTCTTTGGCAGTTAAGGGGCGAATTTTGGGAGGAGAAATGCTCTCCTCCCAAAAGAATATTTAGGAGGCTATTACCTCGGGTTGTTGTTAATTGGTATCACTTTTTCACATTGCTGGCCATTAGGTAAGTTCACCCCAATAGCATAGCCAATAGCAGTAGGAATATTAAGCGAATTGCCATTGGGGTTTGGTTGGCCATTTACAGTTTGCCAGCCTCCGGGGCTATTCAATGCGAGGTGGCCGTTGATGGCGTTTTTACGACTATTGGCATCACCGCTTTGGCTGGCCCAGGCCCAGTTTGAGAAATAGTTGGTGCAACAATGTGGTGTATTCGCATTTGGCGCTCCTCCATTCACAACTCCCGCCAGATGGAAACTGCTATTGATTATAGCTCGTGAAGACCAACATCTTAAACCGCTTACCTCCATCGATGATCCACTGATTACCATGAAGGACATGGGGTCATTTGGTCGGAATGTAATGGTTGCAGTTCCTTGCAGTAATGGCCTTTCAACAATGGCAGCATTGCAATCCTTTGCTTCTAGAAAGGGAGTTAACACTTCTTCAACTTTATCCACGATCTCTTTTGTTTGGCTAGCGGCATCATTAATCTGACCTGTCTTAACGGATTTGATAAGTTGAAATACCGATACGCCAATGTTTAATGCGCCAACTATTGCGCTAATAGGAACACCTCCTTCGCAGGTTGAGGTAGCTACGCCCAGGCCAGACTGTAGAATTTGAACGTCGTTTACGTTATTAACCTTTTCTCTGGTGACTACTGCCACAGCCCAATCCTGAGCCCGTGCGGTTGCATCCTGTTGAAAGACACATAGGGTTCCGCCAACATCCGTTCGAGCTTCAATTTTGGTGGAGTATCCAAAGTCATACCGAATGGTTTTTTCACAATCACATTCGGCGGGCAATTCTGTAATGCCCAGACACATTAAATGATAGCCGATACGCACATAGTTGTCAGAAATGGTTTCATTACCAATGGTCCAGGTTTCCGTTCTTCGGTTTCTGCCAGCTCTCTGGCCTGTATTCTCTAATAATTGGAATTTTGCAGGCCCCTGGGCAGTAATTCCTCTAAACCAAAAACTGGCTAGGTTATAAAAATTTGGACCTGATGTAGCTGTCTTAGGCCCAATGGTAAAATCCATAATTCCCGTCTCATCCGGCGATACCACCGTTACCTGGTTCATAACGAAGTTACAAATGCATTCCCCTTCAGTTTGACGCTCTTTTAAGGCATGGCGCACATAACTATCCGGATACTGCCCTTTTATCGAGGCGGGCAGCACCGCACCATTCATGGCATAACGTTGCAGAAACGAGATTTTTTCGTGCTGACTTACACCACTCAATTGCTTGAGGTAGTTGCTCAAAGTCGTTATCTGATTACCAGGTGTAACGTATTCCGACAAGGACCGATATAGCTTTTCAGACACCACTACCGGTTCGCCGGCAACAAATGGCCGGGTATTTACCGTGCCAATGATATACGGTTGTCCGTTGCTCCCGGTGGCTCTGATATTGTACACTTTGCCGGCGGTCAACGCTTGAGTGCTTGTTTTTCCACCGGATACATTTAGCGTAGAAACTTCCGATGTATTGCTCTGGTTTACCAATTGCACGCTGGTGGGCGTCATGGCTGTTGCCATAAACTCAATTTCTACCGAAAGCCCATCCGAGTATACAATAACTGAGCTGGACTTCACCAAAGGTGTTTGAACGGTGTTGGTTTGAAACATGGCTGCAATGGCGGGATCTGGTGTAATGGTAGCGCCTGGCTCTGGTTCCTCAGAATTTGGATCTTGAGCATGTATTTGACCGAATGCCAAACTCCACAGCAGAAGGCAAATCAGGGTTTTTATGTAGGGTAATTTCATTGGTTGGTAGTTTATCATCTGTTCGCCTACTCTATTCGCTTTTCGGCTGCCGCGTCCGTACTCTGTTACTGGATTTTCCGGAGGATCTCCATTTTTTTGCTACTAAATCCGTCGGGCAATCTTGTAGGCCGCCGGAGGAATTACATTGTTGCCACAGGTGATGGTGGTTGTTCCAACCGGCGCGCCACCCCGTGCATGAATGATGCCCGCAACTACAGGAGTGGCCTGTGAAGTACCGGTCAGGGTGCTGTAACCTCCGTTTTTGTAAGTGGAATAAACACCATAACCGGTTGCTACCCAATCCACTACTGCGGTGCTCCAGTTGGGGCCGTTATAGCAGGTTTTGTTGCAAGTCATTGCGCCGACAGTGTACACTTTAGGACCATTGATACATCCCGGCGAGCATTGCGCAGCATTGTTCGCATTATTGCCGGAGGCAATGCACACCCAGGTGCCGGATGCGCCAAGGTTTTTGACCGCATTCCGGAGCGGTATGTTGGCGTTCTCACAATTGGCAATAGGAAAAGCGCCTACACTGAGGTTGACCACATCGTTAGACTTGTCGTAAGAAGCTACATGGTTAAGCCCCTGAACGATGTACGTCATGGATCCGCCGGCTCCTGAATTTGGGATCACTTTCACCGGTACCACCTTGGCTCCGGCGGATACGCCAACGATTCCGATATTGTTGTTTTTTGCTGCAGCAATACCGGCCACATGGGTGCCATGGCCGTTCGCGTCTTCTACTGATTGACCCGGAACAAAAGATTTGGCAAATGGCGTTACCGCATGTACATTCAAATCCGGGTGATCTGTGTCAATACCGGTGTCCAGAATCCAAATCCAGTTCTTTTTGGAACTTCCGTCGGTAAAACCTCCGGCATTGTTGATGGCACATGGGGTAGTCTGGCCTTCCGGTAAGAACTCTCCCGGCAAACCTTCATCCTGTGCCGGATTGCCATTGACAATGTAATCCTGATACACCCCCTCAACCAGCGGATTAGCACTGAGTTGGTTCACTTCCTGAGGGCTGAGGGTTGCAGAAAATCCTACCACAACGTCTGCAAAGTCTGCCAGCAACTTGTTGGGGGCTATGCCTGCCGCAGTGCGCAGGTTTGCAAGCAACTGTAGATTCTGCTGGCGTTTGAGGTTGTTTTGCAGGTAGGCGGTTTCCCGGTCTTCGGTTACTGTTTCCTGCAAAGCTACCGGGGTAGCTGCGGTTTCTTTAAGCAATACAAGGTACTGCCCTGGAATGGGGCCTTCTGTTTGTGCCGATAACTTAAAGAAGATTACAAGCATGATAAAAAGAGTGATAAAACGTGTTTTCATTGTTTATTTGGAATAAAATGATGCCTACTC
>DLXL01000329.1 GCA_003448025.1 Saprospirales bacterium
GCTCCCGTCAGGATAGATTTCGCAGGCATTTTCAGTGTAAAAAGCCCACATTTTGGCTTCGTTTCCGGTTTCATAAGCTTGCCAAACGTCATCCCACTTTTTGAGCAGGGAAGCTTCTTCTTTTGCTGTTTGGGCATTGGCATTGAAGGAAAAAAGGCTCACGAAAAGCAGGGCAGCAAAAATGGAAATGGTGTTTTTCATAATGTGAAAAATTTATGGAGTGAAAAAAGAGTGCTTGAATGCGGTATTGTCATTACCACATTTTTGTTTGAAAATCAATTGTTTAGAGTGAAAGTTTTTACTGTTTTACGTTCATTTTGGGAACATGGTTCTGTGAGGCTGTAGCATCGACAGGCTTTCAGAGAATTGGCCCCACTGACATTTTAGGGCACCGTAGAGGTTGGCAACCAGGTCTAGCCCGGTCATGTATGCAGTACCCAAAATGCTGAACAACAGCAATACACCCAGGAGGCTGTTGGAAGCTTGGTAAGGGATCGTCTTTTTCATGGCAGAAGTTGGTTTGAAAGTGATTTGGTTTGTGCTGCTTGATGATACAAAGGTGGGGACGTGGAGAGGGGAGGGAACTCCGCAGACTTCTGTAAAGTGGCTACGCAGATTTACGTATTTTATCCCCTTACCTGCTGAAAACGATCACGCCAAACCCCGGGGCAGCGTCACTTTTTTAGAAGCGCCCGTCAGGATTGCTATTCCAGTTCCAATCCCTAATAACAAATCCTGAAGCCAATATGGAAGGCCGGCAAAACGGTACTCTTTGCGCATCTTGTAGAACATATATATGGCAGGCAATGCTGAAACCTTATCCCAATCGCCGCCCTTTTCCATGGCTTCTTCGCCCATGGTTTGCAACATCCATTCGGTATGCAGAGCAGGCTCATACCAAAATTTTGCCACCAAGGGTTCCTCTGTACTCCCGTTTAAAAAGGAATGTGACTCGCCTGGGAGCACGAGGATGGTTTCGCCGGCATTGGCCACTACTTCTTTGCCATTTACGATGGCCACCATTCGTCCGCTGATCACTTCAAAGCCTTCCGTTTGAAGCATATGCTTGTGCGCACCTGGTCCTTTTTTCCCGGCGGCAATGGCCATAATACCTTCACTGCGCTGTCCGTTGGTCTGTTCGCGGGTGTCGTTGAATTCGAGTTTCTCACCAATCTGGTGTAAATCAATAGCCTTTTTCATCGCAAAAGTTGATTTTAAAGTGATTTGGTTTGTGCTGTTTGATGGTACAAAGGTGGGAGTGTGGAGAAGGGGCGTAACTCCGCAGACTTGTGTAAATCGGCTACGCAGATTTGTGTATTTTCAGGATATGCCGACTATAAGGCGGGTGGTTCAGTTCAGACAAGCAACTGCATTGGGGATTGCATTAACGGTTTTTGCCAACATGAAACATACCACGATTGATGTTTGATGCTTCTGTGGTTTCTGTTAGCGGAAATGAAAGATCTCCGATGGAAATAGGGAGTATGGGCCCCTCTGAGACAAGGCCAGTAATGATTAGTCCAACATGACTTTTTGGAAAGTCAGGGTTTGTCTGTTATTTAGATGCAGACATCAGATAAATCCCCGCAATCGCTAATCCAGCGCCTATCATTTGTTTCCAATGGATTGTTTCTTTGAAGAACACTACGCCCACGATCAGACATAAGGTAATGACACCCGCATAAACAACCGGTACTGCTATGGATAATTGCCCGTCGCTTGCAAAAGCGTTCATAAACGTGATGGTGGCGATGCCCAGAGACGCCCCGGCTACCAGCAGGAACAGAGAAGTGGGCGACCATAAAGGTGTGCCCAGACTGATTTTTCCAGTGCTGGTTTGCGTCAACAAATAGATCAAAAGTACTATCGCCGCACTTCCATTAATCAGTACACTGGCAAGCGTACTGTTAACGGATCCCGCCAGGTGCTTCAAGGTGATGTCGTGAATGCTGTAAAGTGCTATAGTAATCAGACTGAATTGCAACCAGTTCATTGTTCGTTTTATTTGATGGTCCAAAGGTGAGTAAGTTTAGCAGGAGCGAATATCTGCAGGAGTAAGTAAAGTGCCTACGCAGATCAGCATATTTTACCATAAACAGGAGCCTAAAGTGACTTATCTTCGCACCATGATCCCTCCAAAACAGGTGCAGGAAATCCTCGATGCCACCCGGATCGAAGAAGTCATTGAAGAATTCGTGTCGCTGCGCCGCCGCGGAGTCAACCTCATTGGCCTGTGTCCTTTTCATGGAGAACGCACCCCCTCTTTCAATGTGAACCCCGCCCGGAATATTTTCAAATGTTTCGGCTGTGGAAAGGCTGGCGATGCCATCACTTTCCTGAAAGAGCATGAAAACCTCACCTATCCGGAAGCCTTGCGCTGGCTGGCCCGGAAATACAACATAGAAATTCAGGAAGTAGAGCGCACGCCGGAACAACTGGCGGAAATGCAGTTGGCAGACTCCCTCTACATCGTTAATGAATTTGCGCTTCAGCATTTTCAGCAGCAACTCTTTGACACCGATGAGGGTAAGTCCGTAGCCCTGGCTTATTTCCGCAAACGGGGCCTTCGCGAAGAAACCATCCGTGCATTTGGCCTTGGTTATGCCCCTGATGAACGTGATTTACTGCTCCGGAAAGCAAAAAGCACCGGCCATAATCCGGAATTGTTGAAAAAAGTAGGACTATGCAGCCAGGATGGTGGTCGCGACTTTTTCCGTGCCCGGGTGATGTTTGCCATCCACAACCTTTCCGGCAAGGTGGCTGCTTTTGCAGGTCGGACCATGTCGTCTGAAAAGACCATTCCCAAATACATCAATAGCCCGGAGACCGAAATCTATGTCAAAAACAAGATCCTCTACGGCGCTTTCCAGGCTAAAAAGGCCATCCGGCAGCAGGATGAATGTCTGCTGGTAGAGGGTTACATGGATGTGATTTCACTTTACCAGGCTTGTATTGAAAACGTGGTGGCTTCCAGTGGCACCTCGCTCACAGAAGGACAATTACAGCTGATCCGGCTCAATACCCAAAACCTGAAAATATTATACGACGGTGATCCGGCGGGCATCAAAGCGGCGTTGCGCGGTTTGGATCTGGCCCTGGAGCAGGATTTGAATGTGCGCATTTGTTTGCTGCCGGATGGCCACGACCCAGACTCCTATGTGCAGGAATTTGGCGGTGAACAATTCAAGAAGTTCACCACTGAAAACGCCAAGGATTTTATCTTTTTTAAGACAGACCTTCTGCTTGGCGAAACCAAAGGCGATCCCATCAAACGGGCCGGATTGGTGAAAGATATAGTGAGCAGCATTGCACGCATTCCGGACCCTATCAAGCGGAGTGTTTATTTGAAAGAATGTTCCGCCTTGCTGGAAGTTTCAGAACAGGTATTACATGCAGAAGCAAATAAACTGATTGGGCAGACCATCAAAAAACGGGAAGAAAAGGCCGCGCGCCAACCCAGTGCTGCGTCTGATCTTCCACCTGCTCCACCACCAGTATATGGTGAAGATCCTTTTTTTCCGCCCGATCCAGGCGCCTATTTCCCGCCCAGCGAAGCTGGTGATTTGCCTCCTGATTGGCCGCAGGACAGTCAACCCTCCAGACCGGCAGAACGAAAAGGTGGCGCGGAATATCAGGAACGCGATATTATCAGATTGCTGATTCTGTTTGGAAGCCATATCCTGCCCAATGAGCAAATTTCAGTTGGAGAGTATCTGCTTGCCGACATAGAGGAATCGCTTGGCGATTTTGACAATCCCTTGTACGGTAGGGTAGCGGCAGAATGCCATGCCATGTTGATGGATGGAAAAACCTTTGACCAGCATTATTTTATTCAACATGAATCTGCCGAGGTGGCTAATTTGGCCATCGATTTACTGGCGGAACCATGGGAGTTTTCGCCGAACTGGGAAGCTATGTGGAATTATCCATTGCAAAATCAACCCATGCCGGAGCGGAATTTCCCACTTGATATGAAACAGGCACTGGATCGTTTCAAGCTTCAAAAAGTACAAAAAATGTGTGGCATCAATCTTCAACGGGTGCAAAATGCCTCCAAAGAAGGCGATCATGATGCCATGATCCGGTTTATGAAAATCCAGCAAAAACTCAACGAAACCCGCAACGAAATTGCCCTCCGGGCCGGTACAGTGGTTTTTGGAAAATAGTTGTCATGCAAATAACCATACTGGGAAATGCTTCCGGCGGACCCTTCCATGGCCGGCATTATAGTGCACAGTTGTTGCAGTTGGAAAGTCAGGTCTATATGATTGACTGCGGAGAGGGAACACAAATGCAGATTTTCAAACATAGGGCAAAAGCAGATGCTTGCCGGCAATTATTCATCAGCCATTTGCATGGAGATCACATATTTGGGTTGCTGGGCATGCTGACTAACTGGGGGCATAAAAAGCGCACCGAATTATTGCAGTTATTTTCTCCTCCGGGATTGAAGGAGTTTGTGGAAACCTCCCTGCGTGTTTGTGGTGTCAATTTGTCCTATACACTTGAATTTCATGAAGTAGACCCAACAGTGGCAGCTATTGTATTTGAGGATTCAAAACTGACGGTTTCTACCATTCCTTTACAGCACAGATGCCCAAGTACCGGGTGGCTTTTCCGGGAAAAAATTCGTCCGAGAAACATTCGCCCGGAAAAAATAGAGACCTATCAAATTCCCTACACCAGCATTTCTGCCATCAAAGAAGGCCATGATCTGGTGTTGGCCAACGGAACCATTATTCCCAATGCGGAATTAACGCTCGATCCGCCACCGCCAAAATCCTATGCCTATTGCAGCGATACTGCTTTTTCTGAAGCAGTCATAGAGGCAGTGCGCGGGGTGGATTTGCTGTACCATGAAGCCACCTTCACCACCGAACACAGCAAAGAAGCAGAGATTTCCAAACATTCTACCGCAGCACAGGCGGCTAAAGTAGCCAGTCAGGCAGCCGTCGGTCGTTTAATCATGGGTCATATTTCCGGTCGTTACTCCAGCACAGATCTTCATCTGGCAGAAGCCAGAATCCTCTTTGCAAAAACAGATATCGCCGAGGAAGGCCATACATTTATCGTTTGAACGCGATTTTGAACACGGATTTTGAACGCGGATTTTTTTTGGGAACGCGGATGACGCGGAT
>DLXL01000427.1:0-689 GCA_003448025.1 Saprospirales bacterium
GATCGATGATTTCTGTATCACTCTGACCAATACCGGAGGTTTCCAGCACAATAAGATCATACCCGGCCGCTTTCAGGATTTCCACAGCTGATTTCACATATTTCGACAGCGCCAGGTTGCGCTGGCGCGTTGCGAGCGAGCGCATGTACACGCGCGGATTGTTGATGGCATTCATCCGGATACGGTCGCCGAGCAACGCGCCGCCGGTTTTACGCTTCGAAGGGTCTACCGATACGATAGCGATGGTTTTGTCTTCAAAATCCAGCAGGAACCGGCGCACCAGTTCGTCTACCATGGAGGATTTACCTGCGCCGCCGGTGCCGGTAATACCCAAAATCGGTGAAGAGGCCTGATCCGTTTCCGGGAACATGGATTTCAGCCTGGGCGCCACCTCCTTTTCATACAGTTCCGGATTGTTCTCCGCGATGGAAATGAGGCGGGCCACAATGTTATTGCGCTGCTTATTGGCGCTCAGTTTTTCACCCGGTTTAAGTGCTTCGAGTGATTTCATTTCTCCATTGACGGAGAAACCAACCGGAAAATCGCATTGCTTGAGCACATCGTTGATCATGCCCTGCAAGCCCATGGCGCGACCATCGTCGGGGTGATAAATACGGGCTATGCCGTAATCATGCAATTCCTTGATTTCGGAGGGCAAAATGGTGCCGCCGCCGCCGCCGAATATTTTG
>DLXL01000427.1:859-1085 GCA_003448025.1 Saprospirales bacterium
GCCGCCGCCGCCGAATATTTTGATATGACCCGCTCCGCGTTCTTTGAGCAGGTCGTACATGTATTTAAAATATTCGTTGTGGCCTCCCTGATAGCTCGTAATGGCAATGCCCTGCACATCCTCCTGAATGGCACAATCTACAATTTCCTGTACGGAACGGTTGTGACCCAGGTGGATAATCTCGGCGCCGCTACTTTGCATAATGCGGCGCATGATGTTGATGGCG
>DLXL01000427.1:1228-1762 GCA_003448025.1 Saprospirales bacterium
GTGGCCGTCGAACAGGGAGGCGGCAGTAACGAGACGAACTTTGTGGTGAGGCTGATATGGCGCGGGCTGTTGCATAACTTTTGCAGTGCGGTTTTTCGGCCGCAAAGGTACACAAGAGTAACGCCTCTATCCACCTAAAGTTTAGAGCTTAAAAAACTCCAGCACCCGAAGCGTTTTACCTTGTTCATTTTCCAGCACCAGATAGTATTGTCCGGAGGGTTCTGTTATCAGTGGATAGTGATGATCCGGACGGGCCTTCATGCGCCGAACCACCTTCCCATCAGCGTCAATCAGGGTTAAAGCGGCCACTTTTTCGGCATGTTGCAGGGCAAACCAGGCATTTGCGGGGTTGGGAAACAGACTGATTTGAGGCGCATCCGGCTCGGGAGCCGCCAGCAACTGGCAATCGCGGAGCTGGTATATTCCATCCAGGGAATCTACCGGTGGAGTTAGCTTTTTGATCTTTAATAAAACAATGGCACAGCATCCTGTTTGATCCCAGTCATAAAGTTCAACCCCCAACGGCCCTTCCTC
>DLXL01000427.1:1891-2127 GCA_003448025.1 Saprospirales bacterium
TTCAACCCCCAACGGCCCTTCCTCATTGGGCGCCATGAGAAAGTTCTTTTGACTAGCTCCGGGAAACCAGTGCAAATAAGGGTCCGTAACCGGCAACAAACAATTGGTATCCGGGTCCATTTGCAGTACCACCCGGGTCCATTGAAAAGTATCGGTGGTGGACGACAGGTTTTTGAAGGTGCCAAGCGCTTTTACGTGGTAATCGTCTTGCGGCGCGCCTATCACCGGATTAGGCG
>DLXL01000427.1:2281-2549 GCA_003448025.1 Saprospirales bacterium
GAGGCTGAAAGATTGTTGCGCATTAGCCAGTTGGAAACAAAGCAGGCAGGCCAGAACGGGAAGTAGTTTAGGTGTCATAAGTAGTTTGGTGTGTTAATGAGGTACAAGAATAGCAAACTCCGGTGATTATTTAAAGTTAGTGGCATTAAAGGTGTTGTTTTTGTCAATTGAGGACAGAATTCGGAGGTTTTAGAGATGAGTGTAGTATCCACCGTTTTTTGTTGGCAAGGAGCATCAAAAAGGTTACATTTTTTTTGAAAAATACAGT
>DLXL01000427.1:2667-8491 GCA_003448025.1 Saprospirales bacterium
GCACCTGGCAATGAGCATCAAAAAGGTTACAGTTTTTTTGAAAAAGACAGTTTTTTTATATCTTCGTGCTGAAAAATGTTAATTTGACAAGTTTTTTTAAGATTTAAGTTGGTGAAGATTTTACTATGAGGCGGCAGAAGTGTGGTATTCCTTTAAACATCCTGCATTGATTATTAACCCGAATTATTCACATCATAAATACTCATTTTCAATGAAAAACAAAATTTATTTAGACTCTAAGGTCATTTTAACTCACATTTTTCTGCTTTTTTCCTGTTTCGCCTTCGGACAAGGGGGGGGGCTTTTTACCGTAATTTCAAATGGAAGTGAAGGTCTTTCAACATTGCAACAATTGAATCTGGGAAAAATTCAGCAAGAAGGCACGGTAGTCTCCACAACGATTGTGGAGGTGGCGAATGTTAAGGACCTTCAACAAGGAGGCATGATTAATCTTCAAATGCCCGGTAAAGATTGTACTGCTCATGTCAAAGCTAAGACCATCGAAGCTTACAGTAATGGCGATTATACCTGGTATGGCGAAGTAGAAAAAGAAAATGGCGAAACGGAAGAAGATTGCTCCTGCTACGACGGTACCGTTACCCTCATTTTTCGTTCTGGACGATTGTTTGGTACTATAAGAATTGACGAGGATCATTGGAGCCTTCACGATTTAGGTGGTGGGAAAAGAACCTTAGTTCAAAGGGATTATACCGAAAATGGTCTGGGATGTTTCATGCCTGATTCGGGCGAGGAAAGTCTTTTAAATTCATTAGCTCAGGACAGAACCTACGGGAATTGTCCGGTGAGGGTCTTAGCGCTTTATACCCCCAATGCACAGGCTGCAGCATCAGATTTGGATGACAGAATAAAGGCAGCATTTGTTGATGCAAATCAGGCTCTGCGCAACAGCAAGATTTCACCAAACGGATTGACACTCATTTTACATGGCATCGAACCATTTGAGTTTACGGAGTCAAATGATATTCGTCGCGACCTAAATGATTTAATACCCGACTCAACTCTTTTGACACGCCGAAATGATACTCGTGCTGATTTAGTGGTATTGTATACTGATGGAAATTATACATTAGGGGGCGTTGCCCGTCTTGGTCCTTCTATTGACTCTGCAATGTGTATTGTGAATAAAGTTGGAGAAAATCTCTATACCACTGCTCATGAATTGGCACACTTGTTTGGCTGTCGCCATGACCTGGAAGATGACCCTAATGGAACGTATGAGCATGGGCACAATTTTAAAACAGGTTGCTGGCCTTTCAGAGACAAACGAGAAACCATCATGGTTTCGCCGGTAACTAATAAGAGGATTTTGTACTTTTCAAATCCCAATGTTTACTACAAGGGCGAGCCAACTGGAACGGAGGAATTTGAAAACAATGCCCGACTTTTACGTACCAACGCTTGCACTGTGGCTAGCTTCAGGGAAGATGCGGTAAACACGCCTTTCAGGGTTATCCCAAGTGGCGGACAAGAAGCATGTCCCTGTGCCTATGCTGTATTTACAGCGTCAGGTATAGGTGGTGGGCCGGGGCCTTATCAATTTGAATGGTTTACCAGTACCGATGGATTCAACTATGGCCCTCTGGAAGGAATAGGGAATACTTTCGATGTATTTGCCCCTTGTACAATCGGCGCTAACCTGCATATTAAAGTTAGAGGTACTTCTGCCGATGGTCAGGTCGATGAAGGCTTTACCTATGTGATTGCCATGGACCCTGGTTCTCCCAGTAATTGTGATCGGAATCAAACAACAGCCCTACAGCAGGAATTGGTAACGCTTTTTCCAAATCCGGTTCAGGAATCCGTTACGCTGGCCATAAATTCGCCGGCAACTACTGCCGTCTCAATTACCCTGACTGATGCCATGGGACGATTCCTTTCCGCTCGACACTTCACTGTCGGGAATGGTCAAACCTCACACGATCTGGACACTTCCGCGCTGACTCAAGGTGTCTATTTCATGCAAATCAAAGTTGGCGACCAATTGATTGCCAAAAGAATAATCAAAAACTAACAAGACTTATAACCTCCCACTACACACTTGAGCGTCTGTAGTGGGCCAATTTTTTTGCCATGCGTTATTTATGCTCCATGCTTTTCCTTGTTTCAGTATCCCTGATTAGTTGTTCCAAAGAGGAACCAAATGATTATTATTGGGGAATAGCCAGCGCTCAGTTAAATGGTAGCTCCTGGCAGTCTGAACCTCGGGCTGTTACTAACAAGCCTTATGATCAGGGTATTGATTTTTTGCTTGACAGGTTAGATCGCAATGGATACATGAAAGAGGGAATATTCATTTACAAGATTCCTCCACAGGTAGGTCGACACCCAATCTCTCAAACTGAGGTGAGGGATATAGATTCTTTATCTGGAGCAAACCTGTTTACTATGATTGATGGAGATGTATTGGGTGATGTATACCATCCATTAGAAGTCACTGCAGACAATTACTTAGAAATCACGAAAATGGAAGGAGACGAGATTTGGGCAGAATTTCAAATAGCTTTTGTAAAGGTTAGTAAAAGCCCTGTCGCTAATAACTATCCGGACACCATCAGGCTTACCCAAGGGAAAATCCATACCCGGATTATAAAGCCGGAATGAGGGGCCGTGAACACGTTTGCGTATAACCCGCCCACTACACACTTGAGCGTCTGTAGTGGGCCAATTTTTTTGCCATGCGTTATATATGCTTCATGCTTTTCCTTACTTCAGTATCCCTGATAAGTTGTTCCAAACAGGATTCTAATGATTATTATTGGGGAACAGCCAGCGCTCAGTTAAACGGCAGCTCCTGGCAGCCTGAACCTCGCGCTACTACTAACAAACCTTATGGGCAAGGCATTGACTTTTTGCTTGACAGGCTAGATCGCAATGGGTTTGTTGTTGAGGATTTGGCGATTTTTAAGATTCCTGTGCAGCTAGGAAGACACCCCATTTCTAAGACTGAAATAAGCGATATAGACTCCCTTTCCGGAGCAAAACTGTTTACCCTGATTGATGGAGATGTCTTAGGCGATGTTTACCATCCATTAGAGGGCTCAACAGATAATTTCCTGGAAATCACGAAAATGGAAGGAGACGAGATTTGGGCAGAATTTCAAATAGCTTTTGTAAAGGTTAGTAAAAGCCCTGTCGCTAATAACTATCCGGACACCATCAGGCTTACCCAGGGGAAAATCCATACCCGGATTATAAAGCCGGAATGAGGGGCCGTGAACACGTTTGCGTATAACCCGCCCACTACACACTTGAGCGTCTGTAGTTGGCCAATTTTTTTGCCATGCGTTATTTATGCTCCATGCTTTTCCTTGTTTCAGTATCCCTGATTAGTTGTTCCAAAGAGGAACCAAATGATTATTATTGGGGAACAGCCAGCGCTCAGTTAAATGGTAGCTCCTGGCAGCCTGAACCTCGCGCTACTACTAACAAACCTTATGGGCAAGGCATTGATTTTTCTCTTGGCCGATTCCTTGATAATGGTCTCAAAAAGGAAGCATTATCGATATACAAGATCCCTCCACAGGTGGGCCGACACCCAATCTCTCAAACTGAGGTGAGGGATATAGACTCTTTATCCGGAGCAAAACTGTTTACCTTAATTGATGGAGATGTTTTGGGTGATGTTTACCATCCGTTAGAAGGTTCGACAGACAATTACTTAGAAATCACGAAAATGGAAGGAGACGAGATTTGGGCTGAGTTTCAAATTGCGTTTGTGCGAGTCAGTGTAGGATCTGTGGATAACAACTATCCGGACACCATCAGGCTTACCCAAGGGAAAATCCATACCCGGATTATAAAGCCGGAATGAGGTAGGTTACTGAATTACACTACCGCATCCAATTTGCTCACTCTGAGAGTTGCTTTTGTTTTCGAACGCATCCAGAGTAAAGGTTAATCCAAAACAAACAAAAAAAGCCGCCTCATGACTATGGGACGGCTTTTTTGTTTGTATAAAACAGGATCAATTTTCAGCAGCTTTCACCACCTTCCGCACTTCAGTGCCTTCACTGCTAATACATTGAACCAGATAAATACCTGGATCAAGATTGGGTAATTCCAGGCGGTACAGGCCCGTAGCGAGGTTACGACGCGGCAGCAATACGGCTACCTGTCGGCCCAGTTCGTCGGTCATTTCCACGGCCAGAGAAGTAGGTTTGGAAATTTCAATATCGAGGGTAGCCTTGCTCACATAAGGGTTTGGATAGATCTTCAGATCGAATACATTGGGCTTTTGATAGCCTTTTCCGGCGTACAAAACTATTTCACTGCGCTTAACACGTGGTTTGGCTGCCCAGCGCAGGGCATTTACCAGCAATTTGGCAGACTGGGGTTCATCGAAGTAATATTCCAATCCCAGATAAACCACTTTGCCGGAACCAATTTGCTTGTAACCCATAAATGGATAACCACGTACATCTGCCAGGGTCACAAAACCCGGATCGGAAATATCCAGAGGGTATTGGTAAACTTCTGAGGAAAAATCAGACCCTACACCCTGAAAAAGCGGATGTTCGGGTTGCGACTGACCTACACTGCGTTCTTTGCAATAGTAACCATAATCCAGCTCAAACAAGCTTAATTGTTGTAATACGCCAAATTCATGGGTACCGGTCATCAATACCAAACCACCTTGTTTGACAAATTGATTCAGTATTTTGCCGTAAGCTTTGAGCAAATCAGAAGTGCCTCCGGCCGGATATGCAATCACTACGGCTTCCTGTCCTTGTAAAGCCGTGTTCAAATCGTCTGAACTTCCTTCCTCAAACAGCGTAAATGAACTGGCTGGCATTCTGCGCTGAATCATGCGCTGCACTTTAGAGGCATAATCACTGTCGTAAGCAAAGGAATTGAGCATCATCACACGCAACCCGGCAGCCGTATCAGCCTCAGCTGCTACAGTTTCCAACGGCGCAGCAGGCAAATCCCTCAAGCCTTCAATGAAAAATTGAGCAATCAGGGAATTAACAGGGAAGGGGCGATCGTGGGAAAAAGGATCCGTCCGAAACGCAAAGAGGCCCGAAACGCCTGCAAGAAGGGTAAAAAGCAAGAATTTGCGAAACATCGGGTGTGAAAGTTTAGACCAGAAGCAGATGATATTTTGAGGCAAAACGATTTATTTCCAGTTTTCGTGTAAAGCAGACAGCAAAAGTACGGTCAAATATGGTATATGGGTTGGGTTGAAAGACGAAAATCTTTACTCTTTGCCGAAAATAGCCCGATGAAAGACCAAAAGTTTAGTTCAAGGCTGCTCCCGCATGGCCTGATTAAGCTTTTTAAAGTCAATTTTTCCATTGTTTTGTATCAGGTGATCCAAAATTGCAATTGATCTGCGTAAACGGATATCCGAACTTTTAGGTTGCCCTGCCAAATAAAGCAGCGTGCGGATCTTACCGGGAGTAAGGGCATGAAATATCCGGTTTCCTTCTTCATCCTGCTCAAGCACCTCCTTTAATTCCTCCGGCATAGGCAAACCATATTCACTTTCATCCGGCCATAAACTCACCTGCAGCACGGAGCCTTCCCTTAGTTTCAGCTGAGTCTGGATTTTCTTATTGACTGTGATCACCAATTGCCCCTGTCCGAAAGGCACCAGGGCACACTGATATTCCATCCGATCGTTCAGCCGACAAACCACCCTGCGATCCTCACGCGCTTCGGAGAGCGTTGCTGCAACCAATGGCGGAACCTTAAAATGTGCGCCCCAAAGATTGTTGGAAGACAATTCCAAAACGGCTTGAAAATGTAATGGCTCCATGCGGTAAAGGTACAAAAGGTGGCACTAAGGCACTAAGACACTAAG
>DLXL01000427.1:8820-9325 GCA_003448025.1 Saprospirales bacterium
CTCTTCGTGCCTTCGCGTCTTTGTGCCTTAGTGTTAACCCTTATTAATCTTCATAAGAAGACTTGGGCGCGCTTTTCTTCTTGTAGTAACGGCCCCAGGAAAAACCGAATTTGAGGGAGGCCTGCGCAAACCAACCGCTGAGGTCTTCATTGCTTAAGCCGGCAATGCTGCTGTCGTTTACGAAACGGTAGCCGCCGTCCAGACCAATATGGAACCAGCGGAATACATTGATTTCCATGCCTGCAGAGGGCTGCACCACAAAGATCCGATCGCGGGAATCGCCAAGTTCTACACGGCCACGACCAAATTCTACCCCAATTTGCGGGTGAACAGCCTTGTAATTGCGGAAACCATACTGTACCAGCATCGGGTTCCAGCGCATATCAAACTGCTGGTTTTCAATATCGTCCCATTTGAATTCATCTACCAGATTGTAATGGCCCCAACCCAGCAGGAGTGATTTGCCAAATTCGAATCCAAAGAAACCACCAGCCATGTAGCTATT
>DLXL01000592.1 GCA_003448025.1 Saprospirales bacterium
TGGATCGACAGATTACAAAACGGAGCGATTGGCGAAATCATTACCTCCAGGGTTTACTGGAATATGGGCGCCCTATGGATTCATCCGCGCAAAAAAGGTCAGACCGAAATGGAATATCAAATGGATAACTGGTACTATTTCAATTGGTTATGCGGCGACCATATCGTTGAACAACATGTACACAATCTGGATGTAAGCAACTGGGCCAAGCAGGCTTATCCCGTAAAAGCTTATGGTTCCGGCGGGCGGCAGGTGCGCATAGGCCCGGACACCGGTGAGATTTACGATCACCACACAGTAGAATTTGAATACGCAGACGGCTCCCGGATGTTTAGCCAGTGCCGTCAGATTCCTGGCACCAAAGACAGCGTAACGGAAGGTTTCCATGGCACTAAAGGTGTAGCGCCATCACCAGGCCTGATCCTGAAAAAGGGCAAGGAAATCATGAATTATCAGGCTAAAAACGACCCCAATCCTTACCAGTTGGAACATGACGAACTGTTTGAAGCTATTAGCAAAGGGGAATACAAGTTTGCCGACGCAGAAAATGCTGCCAAAAGCACCCTGACGGCCATTATGGGTCGGATGGCAACCTATTCCGGACAAATCGTGGAATGGAATGCAGCCCTCAATTCTCAGGTTAATCTGATGCCTGAAATGTTGGACTGGAATGCCAATCCGAAGGTGCTACCCGGACCGGATGGTATTTATCCTTGTGCGGTGCCTGGCGTATTTAAGCTCATGTAATGCACCGTTTTCTTGGATTCATAGGGCTGATTGTTTTTTTCCAGGCGCCGTGCATCACGGCTCAGCCAGTGAGTCATTGGCAGCGATATGAGTTTACTCATCCGCAAATGGGCACGATATTCCGGCTTGTATTTTTTGCCCGGACTGACTCCTCAACTGCAGCTGCCTGGGCGAAGTCGGCCTTTAATGCGGTGGATTCACTGAATGCCTCTATGAGTGACTATCTTCCAGATAGTGAGCTGAGTCAGCTGAGCACGCACGGAGGCACTGGAAAACCGGTTGTTATTTCGCATGATCTCTGGGATATACTTAAGAGATCAGAAAAATTCAGTCGCATGAGTGGTGGCGCCTTTGATGTAACGGTAGGTCCACTCACCCGACTTTGGCGACGGGCCAGGAATTTGAAGGAACTGCCGGATACAGCCCTGGTGCAGCAGGCAAAAATCCGGGTTGATTATCGGTTACTCATAGTTGATCCTAATTTTAAGGTCCGATTAAATATGCCAGGGATGCGATTGGATTTAGGTGGTATAGCCCAAGGATACGCTGCGGACAGATGTTTAAACATACTGCGTGATTACGGAGTAACACGCGCTATGGCTGATGCGGGAGGTGATATTGCACTGGGGGATCCGCCGCCCGGGAAAAAAGGATGGGAAATAGAAACCCCTGCCACACCTGGAAAAGTAATGATTCTTTCCAGGTGTGGCATCACTACATCAGGCGCAAGTTATCGGTATCTGGAAGCCGGGGGGAAACGTTATTCTCATATCGTGGACCCAAGAACCGGATGGGGATTGACGCACCGGGTTTTGGTTACGGTACGTGCCAGGGATGCTACCACTGCAGATGCCTGGGCCACAGCTATCAGTGTTTTAGGCAAAACCGGCTGGGAAAAAATACGGTGCAAACCGAGAAAGATGCAGGTTTGGCTGACGGAGGAAAAATGGTAAAATGACTATCCGTTTATGGTAACCCAATCCTTCCAGGAAGCAAAATGGAAGGCATTTACCTAGGAAGTGGTTGAATGTAAATCGTTTCAAACAAGTTCAACCCCATTCGGGGTTGATAACACCCTTCCGGAATAGCCCGGCATTTCATACCAGGCTATTCATATTTGACCCTTTCAGGGTCATGAACGCTGGGTGCAATATGCGGGTAGTTATAAATGGTAAAATTTCACAGAAAAACACCACTAAGATGCAAAGAAGAACCTTTATCCGACAAAATATACTGGCTGGTGCAGCCCTTGGATTTTCTGCTACCGGGCTGCAGGCTTCATCTGATCAAAAAAAGCCAAAAACTGGATTCCAGATGCGCTATGCACCGCATGATGGTATGTTCAGGCATAGTGCAGGCAATGACATACTGGATCAACTCCGGTTTATGGCTGATCAGGGTTTTACCGCTTTTGAAGACAATGGAATGAGTGGCAGAACACCGGAACTTCAGGGAAAAATGGGCGAGCTTATGACAAAACTGGGCATCGCAATGGGCGTTTTCGTGGCACATAAAATTCACTGGAGCGAACCCAATCTGGCCAGTGGCAAAGCAGATAAACGTGCTGAATTTTTGGCCGACATCCGAAATGCCGTTGAGGTGGCCAAGAGGTGCAATGCCACCTGGATGACTGTAGTGCCTGGACATCTGGACCTCCGGTTGAACAAAGATTATCAAACGGCAAATGTGGTGGAGGCCCTCAAGCAGGCCGCATCCATTCTGGAGCCTCACGGACTCATTATGGTACTGGAGCCACTGAATTTCAGGGATCACCCAGGATTATTCCTGACTGATGTTTCTCAGGCTTTTACGATCTGCAAGGCCGTGAACAGCCCCTCCTGTAAAATCCTGTATGATATCTATCATGCTCAAATCCAGCATGGAAACCTTATCCCGAACATTGATCTGTCCTCGGATGAAACCGCTTATTTTCAAATAGGTGACAATCCGGGTCGAAAGGAACCCACCACCGGCGAGATCAACTACCGGAATATTTTTATGCACTTGCACAAAAAGGGCTACAAAGGCATCCTCGGGATGGAACACGGGAATGCCAGAGAAGGCAAAGAGGGTGAAATAGCCTTAATCAATGCCTATCATGAAGTAGACACATTTTAACCCCCCAAACACCCAAACACTAAAACACTAAAACACTAAAA
>DLXL01000470.1:0-2579 GCA_003448025.1 Saprospirales bacterium
ACAAATCACATGTGAGAAAATACAAATTCGGTAGGAAACTAACTGAAAAAGGGCTGTGAAGGAAACTTTCAAACACTAAAGCGTGTAAAAGCCCGAAAGGCACTTTTTCATGAGAAAAGGATTAAAAGCACTTATTGGAGCAAAAGTAAGAAGGAAACTTGAATGAGAAAACCTTTTTATTTGTTTTTCAACAAATAAAAAGGTTATTTAATTGTAAAGCGAACAGGGTTGAAGGATTACCCTACCGATCCAGCCACTTTTTAAAACCGGGCGCCTTTTCCCGACTGATATCCACCTCCATTTTGGCCGGTGATTTCAGGAAGACGGTCAATTTTTGATTTTCGTGTGGGCGCACACTTTGGATAGCGTCGATATGAATGATGCATTGCCGATTGGCGCGATAAAACAACTGCGGATCCAGCAGTTCTTCAATTTCCTCCAGCGTTGGATAATCCAGCAGGAATTTATCGCCGGTAAAGGTGTACAGGTAATTTAACTGATCACGTACGAAACAGGCAATATCCGTCGTACGCACCGGTACCCACTGATTCCTGGCGCTGGCAATAAACTTTTCTTTGTACAGACTGCCTTTTACGGGCTGCTGCAGGAGTTTGGCCAGTTCCATCAGGTTGTTGGGCTGTGGTTGCTTGGCCATTATGAGGTTGCGCGCCCGATCCAGGGTCTTGCGCAAAGTGCCCTCATCTACGGGCTTGAGCAGGTAATCAAACCCGTTCACCTTGAAAGCCCGAATAGCGTATTCATCATAGGCCGTGGTAAAAATGACCGGACACTGCAGCGTATACTGTTCAAACAATTCAAAACTCATACCGTCGCCGAGTTGAATATCCATAAAAATCAGATCCGGTTCGGCATTGTTGAGCAGCCACTTTTTCGCAGTTTTCAAACTGGGCAAATGGCACAGAATGTGCACATCAGGGGCCACCTGTCCAATCTTGTATTGAAGCTCTTTGGCAATGAGCAGTTCGTCTTCTATGATAATGGCATTCATGACGGTTAATCTTTTTGCTGACTTCCGGGTTGTTACAAAAGGGGTATTCTTACCAGAAAGTATTCCGGTGTTTCGAGGATTTCCATCGGATAATCACTCAGGTATTGATACAACGAACGCAAACGGGCAAGCCCTTGCTTGTTGCTGGTTTCCACCACCGATCGGCGTTGCAGGTTGTTCCTGACTACCAGGTATTGTTGTTCGGTATAGATGTCTACCGTTAGTGGCTCCGTGATATCGAACGTATTGTGTTTCAGCGCGTTCTCCAGCAGGTTCTGCAGGGTAACCGGCACTATTTTGCGTTCAAGGGCAGAGGGGTCTATGGTAAAGTGCACTTCAAAAGCCTCACCGAAACGGGTTTGTTGCAGCTTGATAAAATGCTCCGCAAAATCTTTTTCTTCCTGAAGGGTTACCGTTTCGCGATCCCGGCTCTGCAAAATGTAGCGGTACATTTTACTCAGTGCCTCCAGGAACTCGGAAGCGGTTTTCTGATCAAATCGGATCAAACTGCCCAGTGAGGCCAGCGAGTTGAACAGGAAATGCGGATTGAGCTGCTGGGTAAGGTTTTCATACTGCACCAGCGCCTTTTCTTTGGACAAAGCCTGGGCCTTTTGTTCCAGAGAAAAGTAGTCTTGCTTTAGTCGTTCCCGACGGCGGTAGGCGGTGATGCCAACGGCACCCAGGAGCGCAAACACGATTGCCCAAAACCAGAGGGACTTGTACCAATGCTGTCCAATGCGGATAATGAGTGTTTTCTCCGGCACATTCCAATTATTCAAATCGTTGGTTGCCTTGTATCGGAACACATAACGCCCACCCGGCACAGCGGTATAATTAGCCGTACGCTCCTGGGTAACAATCCAGTTTTTATCATAGGGCTCCATCTTATAGGCATACCAGGTTTGGGATGGATTGGCGTAGTTCATCGCCAGCATGTCGATGGCGAAAAAGTTGTTGCCTGGCGGCAAATAAAGTTCCTTCAGTTCTTCTACGTTGGAAGCAGTAGGAAAGTGTTTATTGAACACACGGATCTCCGAGAGCATGACTGGAAGATTAAGCTCCGATGCCTTGTATTTTTCAGGAGGAAATAACAGAAAACCGCGTGTGGTAGCGAACACAAAACGGCCATCCCTGAGCTGATATGGTGGTCTGTCGGTAAAATCATCCTCGTTCAGGCCATCCTCCACATGAAACTGCCGGATAAGCTGCCCTTCATCATTCAACAGCAACAAACCAAGTGAGGTACCCGTCCAGATCCGGTTCTGCTTGTCCACCGCAATACTCATGTAGCGGTTGGTAGGCAAACCCGTGGCGATGTTGTAATTGGTGAAACGGAAAGTAGTCGGGTCTAGCACTGAAATACCCTCCAGTGTAGCAGCCCAAATGCGTCCTTTGGCATCTTCAGCCAAACTGTACACAAAGTTGCCGCACAGTGTGCTGTCGGTTGCCGGGGTTTTTCTCCAGAATTTGGCGGTTTGGTTTTTAGGATCGTAGTAAATTAAGCCATTGCCATCCAACCCGAACCAGATCATGCCGCGACTATCTTCCAGGATGCACTGGCCATAATAGC
>DLXL01000470.1:2705-8641 GCA_003448025.1 Saprospirales bacterium
TAGCCCTGATGAGGCGCCAGTACCGGGTGATCTGACAAAGGCCGGAATTTTTTTTCTCCGGGTGGGCGATAACAGTGTCCCGCGATGCTGAAATTACCCACCCACATGGTGCCGTCTCTGGACTGATATATAGCCTTGGTCACTACATTGGGTAAGCCGACTTCTTCACCCAGGAATTCGATCTTCATTTTTCCGGCGCGCAATATATTGACCCCTTTGGCTGTTCCGATCCAGAGATCTCCAACGTTGTCTATGAACAGGGTTCGCACGGAATTGTCGTGCAACACTTTTGGCTTCCCGGGTTCATTGGCGAAATATTGCGTTTCACCGGAGGAAGGATCCATGTAGAATAGTCCGTTACCCGTGGCAAGCCACCATTTTCCTTGTGCGGTTTCTACACAAGCCCGGGCATTAAGCATGTATTCGTCGGCTCCGGCATGGTTTCCTGGTGTAACAGATTCGAAAAGGTTATTGTCCGGGTCAAAGAAAAAAGCACCCTTCCGGGATGCCCCCCAGATTTTACCTTCCCGATCCTGAAACAGGTTAATGATGATCACCGAGGGTAATCCATGGGGCATCCACGATTCCGTTTTGATAAGTTGGAAGCTATCTGATGCCTCCGAATAAAGAGCCATGCCTGTATACGCAGTAGATACCCATAAACGCTCCTGCCGGTCAATAAACAGATCGGTAATAGGATTGGAGGGTCTGACAGCAATTACCTCCAGTTCACGGTGAGTTTTCCAGCGGTCAAATTGTACATTGGTTTGGACAATAGTGGCAAAATCGCCACCAAAAGCACACCACAACTTCCCCTTTGCGCTCACTGCAATGCGAATGATTCGCTTGCCCTCTGTTTCCGGAACAGGAGGAATGGTTTTGAATTGTTCCGTATCCAGATTGAAGGTCATCAGGCCCGTGGCAGTTGCCAGATATAGCTCCCGGCCCAGTTGGGCAATGTCGTACACAGCCGGCACCGCCCCTCCCAGTCCGCATTTTACGCCATCGAAGTAGGTGAGTTGCTCGGTCTGGCTGTTGATTTTAGCCAGGCCACCATTCCAGCCAACGTATATCTGGTGCGGCTGGCCCTCATGCATTTTATGTATCCAGCTCAGGGTGCTATCGCCGAACTTTTGAAAACAGTCCTCTGCATAACGATACTTGACCAGACCATTCAGCATACCCAGCCATAGCCCTCCATCCGAATCGCACAACAGCGTGCGGGTACCGCCGGAATACAAGGCACAGGAATCTCCCTGAATATGCTCATAGTTCTTGACACCGTAACCGTCGTACCGATTGACACCAGTTACCGTACTGATCCACATATAGCCGTACTTATCCTGACAAATGGAAGAAAGCAGATTACTGGTCAACCCCTGAGCAGTGGTGACTCTTTGTACGTTATACGACAGGGTTTGCGCCCCGATGGACGCCCAGGTCAAGACAGTAAAAGCAAGGGCATACAGTATTTTCATCCGAATAGCCGAAAGCCCGGGATACAGGATCTGGCATGAGCAAATATCTGCTTTTCAGGGTGATTGGAGAAAATACTTATAAATGAGGCGTAGCAAAATAAGATTGAAGCGTGGTGCAATGGAACTGGGGCGCGTCCCCGCTTTCCTTATTTTCAGACCTCATAGCTTTTGGAAACCTAAGGTATGTACACAAGTTAAATGGAGAATCAATTTCTGAGGTTATGCCCCACTCATCACATCTGGCATCTTGTAACCCGCTGTTTTAACGGCGGGCAAAAGCCGACCCACCCAGCACATCCAGCATCTTTACCAAACATCAGCATCAACCCAACATCCGAACAAAGCCATGCTGCAAATAATATCTTGATTAATATCCTTCACTGGGATTATTGATGCTGATGTTTGGTAAAGATGCTGGATGTGATGGGTGAGGTATTCCTATCCACTCGTTGAAACGAGTGGTTACAAGATGCTAGATGTGTTTCCAGATTGCCATAACATCCACTTATAACTTGTGTACATACCGTAGTAATTTGCCACATAGAGGTGCAGAGGCGCTTTAAGTGAGAGTCTCACTTTCGGTGGAATGAGTGGTATAATCTTTTTTCCAGGCAACTTAAGCCCGACCACTCACTCCGCCGTAGCAGTTGGCGAGGACGCCAACTGCGGAAGAAACCACCCAAAAAAGCAGACGCCCAGCTTGCAGGTAGCAGGCTGAGCGTCTGTATAAAACGATTAGAATCAGCGTTAAATCGGCGGATTGACCCGTACCATAAACGTCTTGTCTGTATTGTAATTTTCTATGGTGAAGGCATCTACGCCATCAGGTACCACCTTAAATTTGAACACGGTTTGGTCAAGTAAATTTTGTCCGGGCACTACCCAGGGGAAGCTCTGCCACACGCCGGTGCATCCAAACCCTTTCATACACTGAATTTCGGAAGGTTTGCCACTGAGTGGGCGGAGGGTCATGGTAAATTGCGCTACGGAACCCGTATCGCTCACTATGTCCAGTCGAATGATTTTGAGCGTGTGGTTTGCCAGCGACTTGGCTTCGCTCCATTGCACGGTCCGGTTGTTGGAGGCAGGCAGGTTGAAGGAACGACTGGATGCAAAATCATCACAGGCTTCAAGTTCGAGTCCAGGAGCAGGCACCGTGAGCATTAAAATGTCGTCGGTTATGATGATCGATCCTGCATTTGGGTCGCAACTTTGGAGCTGCATACAGAGCAGTGCTAATCCAAGCACTATAGCGAAAATTTTTGGCTGATTGGTCATATACGGTGTTTAGTATGATGTATAACTTGCTCGGGCAAAGGTAAAAACATCAACTTTGCGCGTACAAACATTTACAAAGAACGCCTAACTTCACCCAATGTTAGACTCTTCACTGGTTGAGACGCTTTCACGGTTTGATACTGCAGCATTGGAACGGTTTCACAAATTTGTACAATCGCCGTTTTTCAATGATGGCTCATATGCCCGGGATGTAACCGCTTTGTGGGACTATTTGCGGCCCTTCGCACCTGATTTTCCTGCACCTGGTCCGAGTATCGAGGCTGCATACGCCTTTATTTACCCGGAGAAGCATTTCGTGAACGGTAAAGTGGAAGTTTTAATGAGCAAACTCCACCAATTAGCCAAACAGTTCGCAGCGCACATCACCGAAGGTCATTTCACCACACCGGCGCCTTTGCGACTGGCTGAATTTTACCTCAATACCGGATTGCCTAACCGTGCCGAGAATATCCTGGAAAAACTGCGCGCCGAACAATCCAAACAACCCGTTCACGACGCGCCCTACTGGGCCACACAGTTCCTGATTGAATGGCAAACACACCGGCTTGACAATCTTCGTCAGAATAACCACGATCATGAAAGTCTGCATGAAGCCCTCCGTGTACTACACCACGGTTATCTGATACTGGCCCTGGAATTTCTGAACAGTCTCTTTTTCTCCCGCCGGAAATCAAATGTGGAAGATCATTTTGCCGAACTCATGGCCGATGGGATACCGGCGGCGGTTTCCATTACAGATCTGGAAACGGAGCCTGTTTTGCGCCTGCTGAGCAGGGGATTTGAATTTGTCCGTTTCCCGGAGAAACATGACCAAAGTTCTATTGAACAAGTACTCAACGAATTGCAGCGGGATAACGCATTACTGCCGCGCGCTATCTCCCGCACGCTTTTTGCCTATTTACGCAATCACTGCACCTGGAGATATAATCAGGGAGACACATCGTATGCCTCTTTGCTGCTGAATCTGTTTAAAAGTGGTGTGGAAAATGGAATGCTCTTTGAAGACGACGGACAAATTCAAGCCTCTACCTTGCTTAACCTCGTGCAAACCGGTCTGGTTTGCGGGGAGTATGAGTGGGTTAAATCTGTGCTGGATTTATGTCGCAACCGTATAGTGGGCGTACCCAACCCCGATGAATTCTTTAATTATAACCTTGCCAATTATTATTATCACCTGAAACAATACGATACCGCACTGGATTTGCTGCAAGACAGCTCCGACAATATGTTTAGCGGGCTTATGGCAAGAAAACTGGAGTTAAAAATCTATTACGAAACAGATTCCATTTTGCTCGATAGTAAAATAGATAATTTCAAGCTGTTCATCTTCCGTCAGCGCAAAAAGAACCTGGCCGAAAATGTCTACCAGATGAATAATGCCTTCATTGATATGCTCCGAAGAATAACCGCTTCCGGAATGATGGGAAATCCTGCACGAGTGGAGAAGCTAAAAAAACAACTTGCCGAGTCGCCTGCTGTAGCCGAACGGGTTTGGCTACAGGAACAATTGAGGCAACTCGGCAAGAAGTAGAGATTTAATATACCGCAGAGGGGGGGGGGGGGGGGGGGTGTGAAGGGGGGGGGGGGGNNCCCGCCGCCCAACCCCACCCCCCCCCCCCCCCCCCCCCCCCCCCGCTGCTCCCCCCCCCCTTCCCCCCCCCGGCCCCCCTCCCCCCGCCCCCCCCCCCCCTCCCCCGCCCTCCCCCGTGGGGCGGGGGCCTGGGGGGCTGGGGCCGGGGGGGGCGGGTGTCCGCCTCCCTCCTCCCCCCCCCCCCCCCACCCACCCACCCCCCCCCCCCCCCCCCGCCTCTGCGGTAAAAAACAACTCCTTAGTGCCTTAAGTGTCTTAGTGGTGAAAAACAATTCCTTAAGCATCTTATCAGTTGTTATTCCATTCACCCTAAATCTCCAACGCTAAAGTCAAATCATTCGGATTGTTTGGTGAGCTGATAATTCTGTAAGAAAAGCCAAGGCTCACGTTGAATGCAGACCACATACAACTATTCGGACATTCCCAGATATTCAGCACATTTCCAGAGGCAGCGGCAGGCAATTGAAGGGTTTCGTTTTTGCTCAGGGTAGTAGCCACGCCATTGAGGTAAACAGTGATGTTTCCATTGATATTTGCCGCATGACGCACCTGAATACGAGTGCTGGAGTAAGCCTTGCCGATGAACTCCTTATCCATTGCCGAAAGTTCAGTATTCCAGGGAATAGAAAATCCGTTGGTAGTAAGGCTTGCCGGAATGCTGTAGGCCATGATGGATTGTGCATCAAAGGGAGAATGTTGCGCAGGACCCCAACCAAGGGTATTCAGGACATTATTATCCACCTGTTGTTGCGACCAGCCCTGGGTAGCAGCGTAATAGGCATACACCTTAGGCTTATCCCATGGAATAGCGGCAAATGGGTTTTGGTGTTCGTGCATCAGTCCCAAAGCGTGACCAAACTCGTGCAGAGACACCCTGCGGATTTCCGATTCACTGGTGTTGTCAGTGAATTGCAGATTCATGGTTTGAACATCCTGAGGGATCAGCAGATTATCGGTTCCAACGAAGGAATTGTGTCCAAGGTTGCCAAAACGCACGCGGATATCGGAGGTGCCGGAAGTAACCTTTACGAAGGTAACGTTGGCATGATTTGACCAGGTTTTAGCGTAGTTGAGCACTTTAGTTTGCAGGGTAGCACTGCCGTTCTGAAACCGAACCTTGAGTACTTTACCAGCAGGCCAGAATTTACCTTTGATTCCGGTGCCACGATCTTCTGCCGCGCCGTTTTCTTCCAGTATAGCATGATCGTTGTAATCGTGTAAGTGGTTGGTGCTGCAGAACTGTCCGCTGATTTCAGCAATTTCCTCCTGGGAGAGGGTATATTCGGCGAAGCCGGCTTCAACGTTTTCTTTATTACAAGAGGTTGCCAGCAAGAACAGAGCGGCTACACATGCGAGAGACAAAATGGCGTTTTTCATGTCGTGGGTGTTTTAAAATGTTTAACGAACAATTGATGAAGCAAAGGTGGGGCAGACACCCAGGGCCGCGCTATTTCAATTTTACGCACATTTTATACCATGGAAACACTCCATAATTTCACCTTTTACCCCTAAAACAGGTAAAAAGACAGGTCTGTACCGCTGTTCCGCCAGAGTTGTGCGCTAAAACG
>DLXL01000602.1 GCA_003448025.1 Saprospirales bacterium
TTTTTAACTCATTGGAATCCAATCCTATAGCGCTTCCAATCTCCAATAGTGTTTGAAAATCTGCTATATTTTTCCCTTCAGAAAAATGTGCTTTAAAAAGAGCTTCTTCAGCTTCGTTTTGTAAACCATATTTAGCGGCCAGATGTGCCAAACGATGGGCATCAAAGGAATTGGCAGAGACCGCTTTTTCAAAATGGTACTCCAAGCCCACTCCGGCTGCCATATCCGTAACCTGCTGAGCTATTTGACGGGTCTGAGCCATATCCCAGCCCTTGCGTTCTGACAAGTTTTTCAGGTAATCACCTCCGTTTGAAGGCGCCACGGGATCAAGTTGGAAACTTTTCCAGACTATTTTTACCTGATCCTTTTGTGGGGTTTGCGCTAAGGCTTGTTCCAGTTTCCGTTTGCCAATATAACAAAACGGGCAAACAATGTCGCTCCAAATCTCAATAGTCATCTTGGGAGTAGCAGGTTGGTTGATTAATAAGTTACCCGTGGTATCATCATGGGTTTGAGCCCCGGCAATGAAAGGCCATAGAAACCACAAATACTTAAGCATAAATTTAACGTCCATGGCAGGAATTCGAAACGTAATTTTCAGAAATAGGTTCAAAAAAATCACCCCCGACTCGCCAATGCGGATCGAGGGTGACGTGTGCAAGTATTATTATCGGTTATTAGTTTATGATGCGCGAGACCTGGTCTAATCTCTCTCCTTTTCAGCTCTTTTACCCGAAAATTAACGTTGCAGCATAAATCTTAGCACTTCTTTCTCGCCATTTTCCGGCTGTACTTCAAGGAAGTAAATGCCATTGGTTAGTCCTTGAGGAATGTCAAGTCGAAGAACGTCTTGTACTGCTTGTTCGGTGAGTGTCTTAACTGTTTGACCTTGTCCATTTACCACATTGATGCGCAGTTTCTGTCCTGCCCAGTCTGTAAGATCGGCAAACAGAACACCTGAACTTGGATTAGGGTACAACAAAAGTGAGTTTTGATTAGATGTCAGATTAAAGTCACGTGCTTGGGATGGCCTGCTGTACGTTGGTGTAACACCTATCGGGCAATAAAAGGTGTTCAAATGTGCTTCATAGAATTTCTGATCTGCCAGTCTGGTGGCCAGGTTGATATAGGTCACATCAGCCTGAGCCGGCAAGGTATATTGGAATATTTCGGATTGTCCATTGGAAATGCTATCGGCTGTCGACTTGAAGCGGATAGAATACATTGGCGTGTAATTAGGGCTTCGTACGATGTACGGACGGCCATCTATGCCTGAATAAATGGAATTATTCAGTGGTTCCATGGCAATCTGCCCATCCGGGATCTGAATGGCTGTGTAAATCATTTTACTTGCGCAGGAATTAGTAACCCTGATGCGATAAGTGTGATTTTTTTCGACATCTGCCGTAATGGAGAGCAGTTCATATTTTATGCAGCCGATCTCCTTAATATCACATGGAGATTCCTCTCTTACATTTACGGTAAAACAGCAAGGTTTTTCCTGTCCACATTGATCTTTCGCCATAAAACAAACCTGCGTTGCACCGACGGCAAACGTGCTTCCGGAAGCGGGGCCATTGGTACGATTGAGTTCAAGTCCTGGGCAAAGACAATCGCTCGCAGCAATCGGATTGTTGTAGTTCACGGAAGGGATAGCGCTTCCGGCATTGGTCACAACCGTCACATCGTTAGGGCATTGGATGGCAATGTTGGAGGGCGCTGGCGTAAGGTGTTGGAGTGTGTAGGTCACAATGGTGTCGCATCCACCGGTGGTGGATGGGTGGTTTACGATCACTGTACCTGGCTGAGTATACGCCTGGCCTGAAATCATAACCGGTTCCCCTGGGCAAAAACCACGTGATTCAGCGCGTGTAGCTTGTGGCTTGAGTTCAAGGGTGTAAGTAACAATTGTGTCACAGCCTCCGGTAGTGGAAGCAATATTTGCCATCACAGTGCCTGGCTGGCTATACGTCTGACCGGCAATACTGATGGTTTCCCCGGGGCAAAATACTCTTGTTTCGGCACGGGTTGATTGAGGACGCAATTCCAACGTATACGTAACCAGCGTATCGCAGCCCCCGTTCAATGATGGTAGAACTGACAGCACTGAACCTGGCTGTTGGTAAGCCTGTCCATTTATCATTACCGTTTCACCAGGACAAAATGGACGGATTTCAGTGCGAGATACCTGAGGCATTAACTCCAGTGTGTGGGTTACGATGGTATCACAGCCGTTTCCAACCGCTGCAATGGTTTCCAGTACGGTAGCTGACTGGCTGTATGATTGGCCGGCAATGACAACATTTTGGCCTGGGCAAAAGCGATGCAGTATACTTTTGGCGGGTTGTTGCTTTACTTGCAAAGTGTACGTTACCACGGTATCACATCCGCCGGAATTAGAAGGCAAATTGGCAATTACTGTACCCGCCTGATTGTACGTTTGCCCGGCAATCATCACCGACTCGCCTGGACAAAACGCAATAGTAACAGACTGAGATGGTTTAGGGCGTTGAATCAACGTGTAGGTCACCAGGGTGTCACAACCATCCGTAGCAGACTCAAGAATGGATTGCACGATGCCAGGCTGTGCATAAACCTGTCCGCCAATCATTACGGATTCTCCTTCACAAAAATAAATGGTTTGTGCAATGCTTGGTTGAGCCCAAACTTTCAGCACGAACGTGCAAAGTGTATCACAACCTCCATTTACGGCTTCTACCGTATCTACCACAGTGGCAGGTGCTGAATAGGCTATGCCATTAATGGTATAGGTCTCTCCTGTGCACAATCCAACAACATGAATCCCTGTTATGTAAGGAGAGAGTGTAAGGTTATAATGAACAATGGTGTCGCAGCCTTGCAGCCCCTGTACTGTATCTGTAATCACTTTGGGCGCGGAATAGGCCATTCCGTTGATAGAATAGAACTGATTTGGGCACAATGCCACCGTTTTCATTTGAACAGGCGATGGGCTGTTGTTGATTTTTTGGGAGAGCAGATTGATCGGCAATGGGGTAATGTTCAGTGGCGTTCCATTCAGCCAGATTGCCTCGGAAGGACCATTGTTGTTATCTGACGAGGTGAAATTTCCCGTCAAAACACCTCCATCTCGTGGACATTGACCTTGAATCAAGCCATTGGCATCTGTTTTTACAACCAATAACTCTGTATTATTGGAACTTATCTTGATGTCGCCAACCGCAATAAACCCTCCATCTGAGGTTTGAACCGCTTTAAGCAGGCGATCCGCATTGGGGCCTCCATAATTATAAGACCATTGCAGATTACCATTGGCGTCCATTTTAGCTAACAGCGCATCGCCTGTATTGCTGTTGAAGTTGTCGTACGGAGTTAAGAGAAATCCACCGTCATTTACTTTTTCAATTCTGCCACGGAGATTATTTCCGGGACGGTAGTATATTTTTGACCAGATAGTCTGACCGGTAACAGGGTTTACTTTTTGAACCCATGCTACAACCTCGGCTCCAACATTGGCAGATCGGGTATGGTCGGCAAGAAGCATATTTCCATCTTGGGTAGGAACCTGATAATACAATGCTTCTGAATTGTTTCCAGCATACGTACGAGAGCCAAGAACGGCGCCATTTGTCAGATTCAGGCGTACCAGGGTTGCATCTGCATCCATTCCGCCACTGGCATAGATAACACCACCCTGTACATAATTGCAAAGCAAAATATTGCCAACATCACTTGAGTAAGATTTGCTCCATACGGTATTGCCTGTGTTCGAAAGTCTTATGACAATGGATTGAGCATTGTTTGAGCCAACCGGGAAAGACAAACCGGATAGAATAAAACCGCCGTCGGGTAATAGAAGAACGGAACGGCAAAAATCGTCCGTAGAGCCGGAGTTAATGATTCTGTTCCATACCGTATTGCCTGATGCATCCACCTTAACCACAAGGATGTCAGAACTTTCAGCTCCGAAACTGCGGGTTTCACCAACCGCGACAAAACCACCGTCTGGTGTAGCAGTAGCTGCATTAAATTGATCTGATTGCGCGGCACCGAAGCGTTTTTGCCAAATTGGCATACCATTTGCATCAAGTCGCAGAAGGAGGCCGTCTTGATTGCCAATGTTGTTGGTAACGTGTCCGGCTACCAAATAGCCATTGGCAGTTTCCAGCACCCAAGTGCCAGATTCCTGACCTGAACCGCCAAAGGTCTTTTGAAAAGAGTTCTGGCTAAAGGCCAGAGCGCTATATAGACATAACGCCCACAGGATTAGTTTTCTAGTACGCTTTGCTGCCATGATTAATTAAATCGGATGGGTGAACTACTATTGCCCTTCTCTTAACCATGTGCCCTTCTTGAGTTTCAGGAGTTCCCGCTTTCGTAAAAACAGAAACAAAAGATCCCCACACATGTCAAAAGAATTGCGTTGTGCAATTGTATCCCCCAAATGTACTATAAGGTAGTATATGGCCAAAACGAACTAGTAGTTTTGTCGTCTGCGTGATATGTTTTTCGACGAAAGTAGTCTTTTTGTGGTAAGAACGGGTGACAGGTAGTACATTTTAATCCAAATATCTACTGGTTAGCCCCTGGTAATAGTCAATTCTGCGATCCCTGAAAAAGGGCCAGATCCGCCGGACCGCTTCTGTTCGGGCTTTATCAACTGTAATGACTACATTTTCTTCTTGCTGATGGCTGGCCTGGTATAGTAATTCTCCTTGCGGGCCTGCAATGAAACTTTGCCCCCAAAACTGAATTCCGCCGGTAACGCCTGTCCAGTCTGGCTCATGCCCTACCCTGTTCACCGTAATAACCGGCAGGCCATTGGCAACGGCGTGTCCTCTTTGACTAATTTGCCAGGCATCGTGTTGTCTGTTTTTTTCCTCCTGAGGATCAGTACTTTCCCAGCCGATGGCCGTTGGGTAAATCAATATTTCGGCGCCTGCAAGAGCCATTAGCCTTGCAGCCTCCGGATACCATTGATCCCAACAAACCAACACGCCTAATTTACCTGCTGAAGTAGAAATAGGATGGAAGCCCAGGTCGCCCGGTGTAAAATAGAATTTTTCATAGTAAGCCGGGTCGTCAGGAATGTGCATCTTTCTGTATTTGCCGGCAATGGATCCATCTTTTTCAAATACGACTGCCGTATTATGGTATAAGCCAGGTGCACGTTTTTCAAACAATGAGGTTACCAGTACTACACCGTGCTTCCGGGCTGCCTGAGAAAATATTTCTGTATCTGGGCCTGGAATAGGCTCTGCCAGATCAAACATGGCTGTTTCTTCCGCCTGGCAGAAGTAAATACCACAATGCAATTCCTGAAGGACAACTATAGTGGCGCCTTTTTCAGCGCATGCAGCGATGCCATCCAGAGATTTTTGAATATTAGAAGCTTTATCCGCTGTACAGGATTGCTGAACGATTCCGACTTTCATGAGAAAAGGTGGTTGTATAGTATGAATGGGCTATGTGGGGGCTACTACGCCATCAGGGTACTGCATAGTGACACAATGCAAAGAACCATGTTGTAAAATCAGTGCGCGGCAATCAATTCCGATTACTTCTCGCTCCGGAAATATCCCTGCCAGTATTTCCAAGGCTGTATCGTCTTGTGGGACCTGATAAGTTGGAACCAGCACAGCGCCATTAATGATCAAAAAATTAGCATAGGTGGCAGGCAGGCGTTCGCCATCCGCATCAAAACAAGCATCAGGCCACGGCAATGCTACCAGATTGTATGGATTTCCTTCCAAAGTCCGGAATTGCTGAAGTTCCTGCTCCATTTTTTTTAAAGCATCATAATGCTCATCCTCCGGATCCGGACAGGCAACATAGGCAATAGTGTCGGGCGTACAAAACCTGGCCAGGGTGTCAATATGTGAATCGGTATCATCACCTGCCAGATAGCCATGTTCGAGCCATAATATTCTTTCTAATCCAAAACTGAGTTTCAGGTATTCCTCAATTTCCTGTCTGTTCAGGTGTGGGTTTCGGTTTGGGGAAAGAAGGCATTCAGAGGTGGAAAGCAAAGTGCCCTTGCCATCGCTCTCGATTCCACCTCCCTCCAGCACCTACCCTCCAGGTTTAATGGCCGCGTGGAATACACCTTTATTATATAGGCGCATTGTGAGGAGATTATCCTGCTCCGCCGGAAATTTTAGTCCC
>DLXL01000175.1:0-8568 GCA_003448025.1 Saprospirales bacterium
GGATGGAATCTGGCCAGTTTCTTCCAATTGACATCTGTACACAAGATTGAGCGGCCCGGGAGCATTCGCAATTACTCCATTGGTTGGATGCATGGTATCAAGTCGCGTTACCAAATATCCACCTTGCGAATGGCCGGCTAAAAAGATTTTTCCTACTGTAATGCCCAGTTCCTGACTCGCCTTGTTTTTTACCCACAACAATGCTGCTTCACTATGCAGGATATTGTCGCCCATCAACAGGTTTTCTTCCGGATAGGCAACACTGATGATCATCATATCTTTTCTGTCGAGGATATTCTTGAACCCGTCCAGTGTGTTGTTGGCCGCTTCCAGGATTTTATTATCGAACATAACGGTACCGTGGAAGGTCAATAATACATCCACCTCATTCAGGGCCGGCTTGTCAATCACGACATCAACGTTCACCTGGTTGTAGGTGATGCTTTTGGTGATCCGATAAGCCGTCGGAACAGCTGCTGGTTCTTCCTGCTCATGACAGGCAAGAAACAACGCAGAAAGGAGTAATAGAATTCTGATCATAGAAACCTGTTTGACGGCAAAGGGAACATGCTCTAAACGGCGCCCAACGTTATACTTTTTACTAGTATTCTCCGGTTTACATGCATTCCGTTTCAATATTGCCTACCTGAATCGGGCCTTTGCAAACCAGAAAATTTCCATATCCTTCAAAGAGAACAGGGGCGCCTTGTGCACTAATTTGATAATACATCCGGTAGTATTGACCGGTTTGATACAACGCCGGATCAACGAAGAGATGAATGCTATTACCCGGGCCTATTCTGACAGCCACTTTTTGTATCACGTTCAGTTCTTCATCTATCACGGCCAATTTCAGCTTAACAGGTTCGGAGTTGAAATCCTTTCCCACATGCACCAGCATGGCCCCACCCAAAGTGACCGGACATGGCGCAATCCCAAACGAATTAACAGTAGTTGGTGAAGTGCCTGCAAGACTTACCGTGTCACTAAAATTCAGGTAGCCTTTTTCTGTTTCTGTAAGGGTTATGTTTGTCCAGTCTTTGGATGTACTACAATTTCCATAGATACCCAAGTCTTGCCCTTGTTCGTCATAAAGTTTAATACAGGAAAAATCCTCTGTCTGCGGCGGCTGGTCCTTTTTGCGGTCGCAGGCAGTGAAGAGGAGTAATCCAAGGAGAGAGAATGTGTAGTAGGTATGCATTGTGTGTTATTGTTTGAAGTTTTTCTGTGGAATGTTTTCCCGCAGATTTCCCGCAGAGTTGTGCGGAATGTTTTTCCCGCAGATTACGCGGATTTCCCGCAGATTACGCAGATTGCGCAGATTTCCCGCAGATTTCGCAGAGGGGTTCGGCTTGATGTCTCACGTGACAATGCTGCCGCAGGCAGCATGAAAAATCCGCGTCATCCGCGTCATCCGCGTTCCTGATCTCATCCGCGTTCCAACCCGCGTTCCAACCCGCGTTCACCGGCCCATGGCGGCTTTCATGCGTGCCAATAGTCCTGCTGCACGTTGGTTCTGTGGCATGATGCTGACTGATTTTTCAGCGTCTGCCAGGCCACCTGCCTGATTGCCGTTGTTAAAACGTGAAACGGCCCGCTCCAGGTATGCGTCAGAATAACGTTGATTTTCTTCAGGTGTGCGACGTGATTGTTTTTCCTGCGTAGCAATCACTTCATTAAGTATTTTTTCTGCCTCAGCATACCTTTTCAGGTTATTGTAGGCAGTGCCTTTCATCTGTTTGAATTGCAAAGCCTTATGTGGCGCAAGAGCAATGGCCGTGTCCAGATCCGCAAGGGTACGCTCCGGATTTACCAGCAGGGCGGTAAATGCCCGGTTGAAATAAGTATCCGCATTGCCCGGATTGAGCGCAATGGATTGGTCGTAGAGCGAAAATGCCCGATCGCGAAGGCTTCGCTGGGAGCTGGAATCTTTGGCCGTTGAGGCTTTAATAGCAATGCAATTGGCCAGGGCACTATATACATTGGGCCGTGTACATCCGTCGGCAATCGCACGTTCCAGCATTTGTTCGGCTTCAGGCACACGGTTTTCTTTGCCATACCAGTTTGCCAGCGATTCCATGGCCTGATCTTCCAGCGGGTAATATTTCAGCACTTGCTGCCAAAGGGTTTCGGAATTTTTCCAGGTGGCTGTCTGAGTTTTGCTCAGCCAAAGGCACCAGGCTGCAAACAGCGCCAACACGCCCCACCAGGCATTGCGCAGCCCTGGTTTGTTTTGCAATACATATACCTCAACCGCATAAGTGAGCATAAAAAATAATCCGGCTGATGGGAGGTAGAAATAGCGGTCGGCCATGATCACCACACCTACAGAAATAAACTGAAGGACCAGCAACACGGTGGCCAATATCCATCCAAAACCAAAGGCAAATACCCGTGTTTTGCGCATGCTCCAAATGGCCAGTCCAATGGTAGCCAGGAAGAAAATGGCTCCACCAATGAATTCCGGACCTTTCAGGCCTACCTCGGTAGGATACGGGTAAAAAGTGCATAATCGCAAAGGCAACAGCGTTTTGACAAAATACATCATGTAGCCATAGCCGGCAAACAGGATCTTTTTATCGAACCCGAAAACGGAAGAAAGCGCCTTGGTTTTGTCGCCCGGAAGTGTGAGCATGCCATAAAAATCACCGCCTTTTTGTACATTTAGTGCAATCAAACCAAACAGCAGCGACAAGGCGAACATGGGCAGTTTTTCAACGATCCAGGAGGCATCGAATTTCCGACCCTTCCAATAGTCCAACAGCATACAAACCAATGGGAATACCACGGCTACGCCTTTGGAAAGACAGGAAAGCAACATCCAAACAATTGCCATCCACAACTTGCTTTTATGTTGTGTATTCAGGTATTGCCAGTAGGAAATGAGGCCTGCCAGGAAGAAAAATACATACAGAACATCTTTGCGCTCGGATACCCAAACCACCGATTCGGCACGTAAGGGGTGGATGGCAAAGAGCAGGGCGGTGAAAATGGCTACAGACCGGTATTTACGATCAGTGAGCAGCCAAACCAGCCAACATAGCAAGGACGCACTGCCCCAGTGCAGGAGCACATTGACAACGATAAAGGATTTGGCGCCGGTACCAAACATGGCTGAGTTCAGCCACAACGACCACATAGTGAGCGGGTGGTAATTGAGCGATACCACCTGTGTGGCGAATGCCTTGAAATTGGCCCCGGTGGCGTTCAATACCATGGGGTTTTCGTATACGTACACATGGTCGTCCCACGACACAAAATCATGTGCAAAAGCGCCACCAAATGCAGCCAAAATAGCTGCTAATAGGCCGCCCGCAGTGAGCATGAACCAGTTTTGCAAATGCCAGGGTTGTGCAGGTGCGGCGGCGGTTTTGGCGGGTTTAGGGCTGGAGCCGGATGGCGTTTGTTTTTTCTTCGACATGGTTGTTCACAGCGGATTTGGTCGCAAAATCCGGGACCAAGATAGCGAAGAGCAGGAAAATTGACTAGGCGAAGGCTTTTTCCCCCAGGCTTTTGTAGTATTCCAGTTGTTTGATGGCGCTTTCCAGATAGTTTGTTTTCATACCTTAACTCTGAGTTGTTTGATTCTTTCTTCAAAACCAATGTCAGTGGGTAAAGGATCAACCACTGAAGAAAATAATGACAAAAATTCTTCCGAATGGGTGTGACTGCGCATGGTTCGCAAATTAAAATGTGCCAGCCGGGTCCACATCAGGGTTTTCAACACGGTTTTATCCTGATTCCACATCAGGGCTTCAATCTGAATAATCCGATCGGTGAAAGAAAGCATGCGGGTTTGAATGCATACTTCCTCCATCAGCATAGCTGGCGCCAGGTAAGCTATTTGATGCTGTGCAATGACCCAGGCTAGTCCGGTTTCCCGGGCTATTTTATGGGAATCAAACTGGTAAGCATCCAGGATCTGGTCTTCCCGTGCATTGATGATATAATCCAGGTAACGGGAGTTGTTCAGATGGTTGAAAGGATCGCAATCCGGGAAACGGATTTTGGCGGTACTTTCGAGGAGTTTGGGAAGAGGTAGGTGAGACATGGGATGTTGTTGATGGGTTTGTGGGGTTTATGAAGTTTATGGGGTTTATGAAGTTTATGAAGTTTATGAAGTTTATGAAGTTTATGAAGTTTATGAAGTTTATGAAGTTTATGAAGTTTATAGGGTTTATGAAGTTTATAGGGTTTATGATATATACCGATCGGTATATTTTTGGGTAAAAAATTTTAAGGTTTTAAGTCCAGGATGATTTGGTGGAGGTAATCCATGGTAATATGCAATGGTTCGTTTTGACCGGTAACTTTGGCTTGCATGACGGCGCCTTCTATGAGCGACATCAGGATGATGGCAAAAGCGGCAACATTGGTATCGGGTTTGATCTCGTTGCGTTCAATCCCTTTTTGAATGAGCTGTTCCACGGAGTTTTTCCAAAAAAGGAGGGCATTGGCAGCTTTTTCCTTTAGTAATGGATGGGTATCATCTGCTTCGGTGGAAGTATTCAATATGGGGCACCCGGCTTTGAGTAAAGGCAGGGTCAGGAAGTTCCGGTAAGTGTCTGGGTAAACGAGTAATTTTTCGATGATGGTTTCGCGGGACGACATTTCGGTTTTCAGGAAATGAATCACATGGCTGAAGTTGAAATCAAATGCTGCCAGCGCCACCTCGTCCTTGTTTTCAAAATTTCCATAAATGCTCCCTTTGGAAAGACCGGTAGCCTCCATCAGATCGTTGATGGATGTACCTGCATAACCCTTGGTGTTGAACACCGGAGCTGTTTTTTCTACAATGTATTGCCGGGTGCGTTCTGCTTTGGATAACAACATAGCTGGAGCAAAGGTAGGATAATAAAAATACCGATCGGTATTTTTTAAAAAAATAATTCCATAGCGATCCGGTCGGCCAGAAGTTTACCGGAATTGGTTAACTTGAAAAAGGAGCCTTCCCGCAGCAGATCGCCGGAATACAGGAAGCTCTGTGCATTTTTTTCAAAATGCGCCCTGAATCCCATGGCCTGTATGCGTTCCAGGTCGGTGCCCCACATGGTGCGCAGGGAAGTCATCACATATTCGTTGTAGCGTTGCTCCGGAGTGAGTATTTCCTGCTCAAAAGGCACACGTCCTTCTTCCAAGGCCTTGATATACAGCGCATTGTTGGCGATATTCCATTGTCGGGCTGTACCGTTGTACGTATGTGCGGAGGGTCCAATACCCAGGTATGGTTCGTTGCGCCAGTAATTGGTGTTGTGTCGGGCATACCGGCCGGGCAGGGCAAAATTGGATATTTCGTAGTGTTCGTAACCATGTGCAGCAGCGGCTTCGAGGAGCATGTTGAACTGGGTTGCTGCCCGTGCCTCATCCACTGGCGGTTGTTGTCCACGCCGTACAAAGGTGCCCAGGGCCGTGCCGTCTTCCACGGTCAGACAATAGCAGGACAGGTGCGGAATATTATAGGCAAAAGCGATGCGCAGGTTTTCGGCCCATTGTTCGTGGGAAGTAGTGGGAGAACCATAAATCAGGTCGATGGTGAGGTCGCGAAATCCGGCGGCCAGGGCGTAGTCCAGGCATTCACGTGCATGTGCGGCTGTGTGTGCGCGATGCATCCAGCGCAGGTCTTCTTCAGCAAAAGACTGAATGCCTATACTCAGTCGGTTTACGGGTGTGTATTGCCTGAGCTCTGTCAGTTTTTCCACCGTTAAGTCGTCTGGATTGGCTTCCAGGGTAATTTCTGCATCGGGTGAAACGCGGTGCAGCCGGTGAATTTGGTCAAAAATCTGCACCAGCTCAGAGGTATCCAGCAGGGAGGGGGTGCCGCCGCCGAAATAAATGGAACCGAGTTCGGCGCCGTTGAGAAAGTGCTGCTGGATTTCCAGTTCTTTCAGGATAGCCTGCACCATTTTTCCTTTTTGCCGAAGAGAGGTGGAAAAATGGAAATTGCAGTAGTGACAAGCCTGCTTGCAAAACGGGATATGGAGGTAGAGTCCTGGCATTGATGGTAAAGGTATGGCCATTTTGGGCTTTGTGCCTTAGTCTCACATCTTTCCGTCTTCAATACGTATCTTTGCATCATGATGAGAATATTACTTGTTGAAGACGAAGCGCATATCCGGGATGCGGTGAAACTCAACCTGGAATTAGACGGTTATGAGGTGGTTGCCACCGGCAATGGCCGCAAGGCGCTGGAATTATTTGCCGGGCAGCATTTTGATTTATTATTACTGGATGTGATGCTGCCTGAAGTGGATGGTTTTGACATCACGGAAAAAGTTCGCCTTACGAATACAGAGGTGCCAATTTTGCTGCTCACGGCAAAGGATATGAGTCAGGATCGTGTTTTAGGGTTGAAAAAAGGAGCTGATGATTACCTTACCAAGCCTTTTAACCTGGAAGAGTTGTTGCTTCGGGTGAGCAAATTATTGCGCAGGAGCCAGCGACAAAAAGGCGAGGTTCCAACCCTGTTTGAGTTTGGTGGAAACAAGATTAATTTTGAAACGTTTGAAGCTACCACCTTTCGGGGAGAGGAGCTCACGCTGACCAAAAAAGAATCCATGCTGCTCAAACTACTGGTGGAACGTAAAGACGAAGTAGTGAGTCGCAATCAAATCCTGCAGGCCGTTTGGGGCTATGATGTATTTCCCAGCACCAGAACCATTGATAACTTCATACTTTCTTTCCGGAAATACTTCGAACAAGACGCCAAAACACCACGATTCTTCCACTCCATCCGTGGAGTAGGATACAAGTTTACCAATTAAACCCCATCCCCCCACCCCTCCATGTGGCTCATCAAACAAATCCTGATTCTGCTGGTAAAGCTATACCGTGTTACTTTGTCGCCCTTATTGGGGCCCAACAAATGCAGGTATAAACCCAGTTGTTCAGAATATGCTATAGAGGCATTACAGGAATGGGGCCCTTTTACCGGTACTTATATGACCATTAAACGTATTTTGCGTTGTCATCCCTGGAGTACCCATCCTATGCACGATCCTGTGCCGAAAAAAGACGAAGCCTGAATCATCATCCATTATACCACATTTTTCACCATGAAATTCTCCCGCATTTTCCCTCCGGCGCTGCTTTTTATTTTTGCTGTTGCTGTTTTGGCGCCTGCCTGCAGCCAGAAAACAGGTTGCCCGAAAGCTACCCATGCCAGTGATGTATTTGCCAAGGACGCCAAGAAAAAAAGCAAGAAAAACTGATTCTCATGCGTCGTTATTGGTTTTTCACGTTTTTGTTGTTGATGAGTGTATCACTCACAGCGCCCTCCTGCAGTAAAAAAAGCGGCTGTCCGGCCGAGGCCAGTTTGAAGGGGCCTAAAAAATCGAAAAAGAGCAAACGTCAGGAAGGCTTAATGCCTAAAAAGACGAAGAAGAAAATTGGGGGGTAGCATTTCACCGCAAAGTGCGCGAAGTACGCAAAAAGGAACGCTCTTAGCGTACTTCGCGGCCTTCGCGGTGAAAACCCGGAAGATATTCCGAACTTTGCCGAATATGTATTCCATTTTCAAACCATTATTATTTGCACTCTCGCCGGAAAAAGCCCACAGGCTTACGTTTCAGGCATTGGATCTTGCTGCTTCGTTCCCACTTACGAGGTGGTGGATGAAATCCATGTTTTGCAGTACCGATAAAAAGCTGGAAAAGCAGGTCATGGGCCTAACCTTTCCTAATGCAGTGGGCCTTGCTGCAGGTTTTGACAAAGATGGCAAGCATCTGGCGGGCTTGTCGTGCCTGGGATTTGGATTTATAGAAGTGGGTACGGTAACCCCTTTGGCCCAGGAAGGCAATCCACAACCGCGATTATTTCGTTTGCCCAAAGATGAAGCATTGATCAATCGGATGGGTTTTAATAATGAAGGACTGAATGCCCTGGTAGAGCAACTTCAGCAATGGCGTAAAAAAATGCCATCCGGCGGGCCAATTATTGGCGGAAACATCGGTAAAAACAAGATTACGCCCAATGAAGCTGCCGTAAATGATTATGTGTATTGTTTTGATAAGCTGTTCCCCTGGGTGGATTATTTTGTGGTAAATGTTAGCTCGCCCAATACCCCTGGGTTGCGGGAATTGCAGGAAAAAGAGCCACTGACCCGTTTATTGAATGAACTGCAAAACAGGAACAGGGCGCAGTCAGCTCCCAAACCCATATTGCTCAAAATTGCTCCGGATCTGACAGACAGTCAACTGGATGACATTACCGACATTGTTCGGGAAACCGGACTGGCCGGAGTGATAGCCACCAATACCACGATTTCCAGAAAGGGCCTGAATACTGCAGAAGAAGAAGTAACGGCTATGGGGGCAGGCGGCCTGAGTGGCGCTCCGGTGCGTATGCGCGCCACGGAAGTAATCAGGTATTTACGCCGCAAGCTGGGGAAAGAAACCGTCATCATTGGAGTAGGCGGTATTGACTCGGCGGAATCAGCCCGTGAAAAAATAAGTGCCGGCGCTGATCTGGTACAGCTATACACAGGGTTGATCTACAAGGGGCCGGGATTGGTGAAGGAAGTGGCGGTAGGGGTTTGAAGTGGTTTGAAGGGTTTGAAGGGTTTGAGGGGTT
>DLXL01000175.1:8751-9030 GCA_003448025.1 Saprospirales bacterium
TGATGGGTTTGAAAAACATCCAGGCCTCGCTAGAGGCGCAACTATAGTAGTCCGGGTTGATGCATAAATATTTCATGATTCATGCGGAATAGATGGAGGCTTTTCTACTTTTGGCCATCTTTTCAAAACGAAATTTTGATCTAGCATGAGCAATCTCAACGCCTCCAGGCTGTTTACAGCCTCTTGTTTTGCCCTAGTCACCACGGCCTTTGCTTTCGCCATACGTGCGGGTATTCTCAACGAACTTCGCGACAAACTGGGTCTTGACGGCACCCAGTT
>DLXL01000175.1:9254-9998 GCA_003448025.1 Saprospirales bacterium
CCTGGGGCCTAAACGCATGGTATGGATTGCCTTTTCCTGCCATTTATTGGGCATACTGAGTACCATCTTCGCCAACAGCTTTGAAATGTTGCTGGTTTCGAGCTTCTTTGTAGGCTTTGGAAACGGCTCAGTAGAAGCAGCGTGCAACCCGATGATTGCCGGAATGTATTCCAGTAATAAGACCACCATGCTCAACAAGTTTCATGTGTGGTTCCCCGGGGGCATCTTTCTGGGCTCGCTTATTTCACAATTCATCACCAGCTCCGGCATGTCGTGGCAGGTGCAGGTAGCAGTTATGTTGATCCCGACCATCATTTATGCGTTCCTGTTCTGGGGGCAGAAGTTCCCGGAAGCGGAAGAGGCTGGTCAGGCAAAACTGTCAGACAACATCAAGGGGATGCTCAATCCGCTTTACCTGTTTATGCTGTTTTGTATGGTTTTAACGGCTAATACAGAACTAAGTACTCAACAATGGGTAGGGCCGCTGCTGGCTTCTTCGGGCGCTCAACCCATGATTATTTTGGCATTGACCACCGGTTTGATGGCTGTTGGAAGATATTATGCGGGTCCGGTGGTGCACCGCCTTAACCCAACCGGCGTACTATGGGGTTCTGCTATTATTGCTACATTAGGCATTTATTTATTGGGCCATAGCACCGGCATGATGACTTATGTGGCGGCTATTATGTTTGCAATAGGCGTTTGTTATTTCTGGCCTACCATGTTGGGTTTCACTGGTGAGTC
>DLXL01000175.1:10165-10426 GCA_003448025.1 Saprospirales bacterium
GCACTGGGTATGTCTGTTATTGGCGGCATGGGCATGTTTGCCACCGGATTATTGCAACCCATCGTAGGTGGATGGATTGATGCCGGTAAGCGGGCTGCAGAGGCCAGCGGCCTCACCGGACCGGCTGCTGAATTGGCGGCTGGGCAGGAAACGCTGGGCAAACTGGTTATTCTGCCGGCCATTTTGATAGTGGCCTTTGGCGCCTTGTGGTTTTATATGCGTAAAAAATAACGACTTACGGCTTACGGTGGACGGTAGACG
>DLXL01000175.1:10661-11145 GCA_003448025.1 Saprospirales bacterium
GCCGTCCACCGTCCACCGTCTAATGACAACTCTTTATCTCATCCCTTGTCCGATAGCTGAAGGGGCGCTGCATACTGTTCCGCCTTATGCGCAGGTATTGGCCCGGAACCTGGATGTGTTCATTGTGGAGCGCGCTAAAACAGCCCGGCATTTTATTAAAAGTCTGGGTCCGGCAAAGGCCATTCAGGAGATGGTATTTGTGGAGTTGCCTGAAAATCAACACCCGGAAGAAGCAGAAACGGCATTCAGGGAGGCGGTTGCGGCGGGCAAGGATATCGGGTTGTTGTCTGAAGCCGGGTGTCCCGGGGTGGCAGATCCCGGAGCGGCTATCGTAGCATTGGCGCACCGGGAAGGGATAAAGGTAGTACCCTTGGTAGGTCCATCCTCGCTCTTGCTGGCCTTGATGGCGTCAGGGATGAACGGCCAAAAGTTTGCTTTTCAAGGGTATTTGTCGCCCAAAAGGCCTGAATTGGCCAAAGATTTG
>DLXL01000346.1:0-174 GCA_003448025.1 Saprospirales bacterium
AAAGCCACGGCGGGCAAAATTTCGGGCCAGGTTAACACCCATCACCCCCAGTCCCACGATGCCCCATTGTGTCGGAATAGCCATTGTTGTAATAAATTCCCGAAGGCTCTCCTCCGGTGTTTGATCAATTTGAAGTAACAGACCTTTATCAGGTGCCTCACAGGTGTCGAACTG
>DLXL01000346.1:254-698 GCA_003448025.1 Saprospirales bacterium
GACATCAGGTGCCTCCCAGGTGTCGAACTGCGATGCCAACAATGATTCAGGCATGAAATGTCCTTTTCTGTTGGCCATTCGCCGACGGATCAAATCCATTTCGCCGAACAAATGAATCCAGTGCAGTGAATCCTCTGCTACGCCTTGCCCCAGTTGCTCCCGATAGGTTTGTTTTAGCGCAGAACAGGCCAGCACCAGTCCGTTTTTCTGCTGGCGAATGTATTGATTCATCGCCAAAAGCCAACCCGATCTGTCGGCATCCGTAAGCGGAATACCGGCTGACATCTTACTGATGTTTTCCGGCGGATGGAACGCATCAGCATCGGCAAAAGGGCAGGTCAGATAGGCTGCCAGTATTTGGCCAATGGTGGTTTTTCCACTGCCGGAAACGCCGGTGATGATGAAGATGGGAGGCATGGTTGCTGTACCGGCGGGTTTAGCCGC
>DLXL01000346.1:809-3796 GCA_003448025.1 Saprospirales bacterium
TTGTGGGCGAAGAAGCCCCAATCGGGGTGGTGCTGTACCGGCGGGTTTAGCCGCCGATCACGGGTTTGAAGAGTTTGAAGGGGCTAAAAGGCCTGGAATATGGCTTCTAATAATCCATTTTCCCGTACATCGCCCACCAATTGCCAGAACATGATCCCTCCGAGCCGTTCCCGCTGAACGTATTGCGTTTTTTGCCGGATGGATTCCCGGTCGTCGTAAGTGGCAAACAACTGTTGCTGAGCATTGTAGGCATAAGGCGCCTGAGCCAGAGTGTCGCGGTAGAACCGGTAGCCTTCCGCTTCGGTTACCGTGTTTAGAAAGCGCTGATAGGGTACAAATGACTTGAATTTACCCGACTGATAGAGCCCCTGGTTTATGTTTGGCACCTGTTCCCAAACCCGCGCATAAAACGCCGCTCCCAGTACCATCTTGTGTCGGGGTACGCCCAGCCGCTCCAGGTATTTTATGGCATAATCTGCTGAAAGCCGCTGATCGGGGGTACTGTACAAGGGCGTATGATGTCCGGTCACCGTGCTATACCCATTCACCAGGTCGTAGGTCATGATATTCACCCGGTTTACCAGCGGTATTACCCGGTCCCATTCCACCGAGCCCTCAAAAAAGGCATCGAATCCGCCGGCAGCAAAACTGATTTCTACTTTTTCACCCAACTCCCGCCGCAGTTCCTGCACCAGGGCGGTAAAATGCCCCTTGTCGGCCGGTTGGAACAGATGGCCGGGATAACCTTCAATGCCCGGATACTCCCAGTCGAGATCGATGCCATCGGTTTGAAAATCCTGGGTCAGTTTTTTGACCGACCGTACAAACGCGGTCCGTCCTTGTGCAGTGGAAAACACCTCCGAGCAGGGAGCGCACCCGCCCCAGCCACCCAGCGATAACAGCACTTTAAGCCTTGGATGTTGCTTTTTGAGCGCCACCAGTTTCCGAATGGTGACCGTATCCGTTGCATCGTCGATGGTCAGTTCGTTGCCGCGCAAATGGCAGAAACTAAAGATCACCTGATCCAGTTGCCCAAACTGGTATTGATCGAGATCAGCGCCATTACCGGCATAATAGGCGATGACATCCACCTTGGCGTGAGCGCTTTTTTGTACTTTTGACCATCCTGCGCATGATGCACCCAAGATCAAACTTAAGCTGACAAGCAAGTAATTTTTCATAACAAGGGTAAACCTACACAAACTCTGTCAACTGTAAACCCGCCCTCTTTCATTTTTCATGAATCCATTTATTTCTCTTCTGTTTCTGATATTGGCAGCACATACCACTCTCTCTGCCCAAAACTGGTCCACCTTCGGTGGCAACAACAGCCGAAACGGCCGCACAGAAATAGCCGGCCCGAGTGCTGTAACTGCTGCCAAATGGATCGTCACCAGTGCCGCCACCACACTGGGTAATGCGGTGTATACCCTCGGAGATCGCTTCGTCACCTCCCGCATTACATTCAGTCCATACAAAGGAAAAATAGAATGCCGAAACCTGCAATCCGGAGCCCTGCTGTGGACCTCACCCAATTTAGGGAATTCCAGCATCCTGTACGCCACCGGCTTCACGCATGATGCCGTGTATGCCCATGATTATGCCAACGATTCCATTTATGCCCTTTACCCGGAAACCGGGCAAATCAAGTGGCGTTCCTCCATCAAATCCCACACTTTCGGAGCTTATCCCGGCTTTGTGTTCGCCTGTAACGGCGACCCTATCCTGAACGGCCCCATTACGGAGGGCATATTCACCATGCGCCTGGATAAAAACAATGGCGAACCAATTTGGACCAACTCGACCGTGATCGCTATTGGTCCTTCCTGGATTTTAGCCACCCGCGGCGATCGCGTATACAGGATTACTGGTGGCATCTCCGTGCCTATTGTTATTACCGCGATCGATGCCAATACCGGGCAAAACCTGTACAACTCCTCCCCTATTCCTGGTGATGGCGACCAGGAAAATCCCATTACACTGGGTGATAATGGTGAGATATACTTCTGGCGCGACGGTGGCAAATTGTATGCTTTCAAAGATAAAGGCGCGAGTTTTGACCAACTCTGGGCTTATACCCCTGCAATGACCACAGGAGCTGCTTTAAGCGGAAATATTTCGATTGACAACCAAGGGAACCTCTACGTGTTCGATGCTTCCAGAGTAAAACGAATCAACCGACTCAATGGCACCGTCATGGCAGAATCCGTGGAGCTGGACATGTCGCAACCCTCCCTGACCATAGATGGCGACTCCACGGTGATCCTCAACACCGGAAAGGGGCAATTCATAGCGTTCCGCCCGGATCTTCAAAGTTTCAAATGGCAACTTCCGGCCCCCAACAATGTGTATTGCAATCCTGCGCCTTCCAAAGACGGCATCATGGTGGTCACTTTCGGTGGTTCCCAGATACGCGCCTACCAATCTGATCAAGTACGGGCGCCTGTTGCGGATTTTTCTGTAGAGAGTACGTTGGCCTATGTAGGCACACCACTGGCCTTTCAGGATCAGTCGTCCTATCAGCCCGACACCTGGACCTGGCATTTTGAGGGCGGAGACCCGGCCACTTCCAGTCTCCAGAATCCGGTGGTCACTTATGCCCAGACCGGCGTGTACGATGTGCTGCTGGTGGTAGAAAATGCCCTGGGCACAGATACCATCCGGAAATCCTGTCTGGTAGAGGTAAGCACCAACGCCGGCACGCAACAGGGGCAGATCATTCCCACCTTGCAGTTGTACCCCAACCCGGCCTCTGAATCGGTTTATCTAGATTGGCCGAAGGAAGAACGGGTTTTACACTGCACCATAACCGACCTCACCGGCCGGGTCATTTCACAACAAGAAGTGTATCCGGACGCTCCAATCCTCAATGTTCAATCCCTGCAACCCGGTTACTATCTATTGGCGTTCCAGGGAAAAACCGGACGCTGGATAGCAAGGTTGGTAATTCAACGCTAAGGCTCGAAGCGGTTTTTACTGTCGAGGGT
>DLXL01000346.1:3984-7451 GCA_003448025.1 Saprospirales bacterium
GTCACCCCGACAGTAAAACCGCTTCGAGCCTTAGTGTCCACTTATTCACCTTATCCATGAAAAAACAAATCGCACTTGTCCTTTCCGGTGGCGGCGCACGCGGGCTCGCGCACATTGGCATTATCGAAGAACTGGAGGCCAGAGGGTATCATATTCATGCTTTAGCCGGAACATCCATGGGGGCTCTGGTGGGCGGAATTTATGCCGCCGGAAAATTGCCTGAACTAAAACAATGGTTCCTGGATCTGGACATCCTCGAACTACTGCAACTGGTGGATTTCACCTTCAGTCCGCACGGCTTTATCAAGGCCGACAAGGTGTTCAATATCCTGAAAGGTATTATTCCGGATGTAGATATTGCCCAACTGCGCATACCCTATACCGCCACAGCCTACGATTTGGCACTGGATGAAGAGGTGGTGTACCGTGAGGGCAGTCTGTTCGATGCGATAAGAGCCTCTGTAGCCATTCCGAGTGTGTTAACGCCGGTAAAACTGGGCGATTCCGTGGTAGTAGACGGAGGCGTGGTCAATAACTTGCCGTTGAGCAATATTTCCCGCAAAAAGAACGATTTGCTGGTAGCCGTTCATGTAAACGCAAGGGTTCCAGTGCTGGAATTACCGGGCAAACCCAATCGTTTGAGTAACAATCCGACATTTCAGAAGGTAGAGACCTACCTGAACAAGGTGTTTCGTGTAAAGGATAAAAAGGACAACGACGACCTGAACTACTTTGAGTTTATAGAAATGAACTTCGACGCCATGCGCGACCGGATGGTGCTGATGGCCCTGCAGCAACACCCCGCTGATGTATTGATTGAAATATCCCGGGACACCTGCGGCACCTTCGATTTTTATAAAACAGAAGCGCTGGTAGAAACCGGAAGATTGGCTGCCAAACAAAAGCTTGACGCACTAAAGCTTTGATTCCTGTTCAGGCCACCATCGGAATCATTGGCGCTAAACCCTATGTCTTCAACTATACTCCATCAGTACTTAAACATTTTCAGCGTTTTCGTCTCCCCGTCAACCGTAATTTGCAGATTATACACCCCTGCTGGCAAATCCTGCAACCTGGCTTCCAGCCAATGCTCGCCAGAAGCGTAATCTTTATGCGTAATCTGGCGGATGGCTTGCCCTTTGGTATTAAAAAGGATGGCTTTCAAATTGGTGGCATACGGTAATTGAACCCTGCACCGCAGTTGATCTGTAACAGGATTAGGCGATATATCTGCCCGAAATTCCTGTTCCTGAACTGTTTCATCCCGGTACTTTGACCGGAGTACAATCGGCGTTGCCGTTTCATTCGTGATCACAGGATGATTGAAATCAAAGTAAATAGCAGCCTTATTGCGCAATATGTCGCCAACGCGAATACCTGGCATAGGCTCTATCCCGAACAGAATAAAACCATGCGATTCCGGTTCATTGGTTGTGCTGTCTACCAAACGGATATCGTCGAAATGCCAGGATGCTACCCCGGCGTCGGTGATGGTTAAACGATAATCATGACTGGCTCCTATGGTTTTCATGGAATTCCAGTTCAACAGCGCAGAGAGGGTATCACGCACCACAATCCGGAAAGCTGTATCCGTTCCGGTATTTTGAAAACGAATCATATATTGCAGGGATTGATCCCGTATTGGCATCACGCCGGTTGGGTTGGAGGTAATCGCCGTTTTATCGTTCGGGTCAAAGCTGTTGTACACAAGTACAGGGTGTGTAGTTGCATTATTTATTGGTGTGGGATCCTGAAAACTGGTGGTTAACCCTGCATTAATCTGAAAAACTTGACCCATTAACCCCGGATCGGGCGGCAAAGCCAGGTGAATTTTGTAATTCAGCTCTGAATAGGTTTGGATATCGGGCAGCACAAACTGCAGTTGGCCGGCTGCCTGATTGGCAGCCTGGGGCTGGGCACTGGTGAACAAAATCGGTGGTTCCGGGAAGGCCAGCGTCAACACCGTACCTGCTGCGATGGGCAGGGTCCCTATGTTCCTAATCAATACCGTAACATGAAAAGGTTGTCCCGGGCGTGCGCGCGTGCTGACCATTGTAACCATCAGATCCTTCACCTGCTGGTTGGGTTTAAATCCGAGCATGAAATTGGTTTGGCCTCCGGGTGCAATGGTGATGGGGCCAGGCGTCAGGCAACCCGGATCGTGATATAAAACCGGGCCAAACTGTATCTGGTAGCTGCCCTGTGGCAAAATACGCACCACATTACCGGCTGCGTCAGAAGTACATAAGTAATTGCCCGGCTGAAATCTGAAGATTTCATTGACCCGAGGCGGTTCGTTTGCAGCATCAAAACAGTCTCCGTTCACATCATTATAGGTTTTGCCTTTTGCCACTCCGCCGGCATCGCTCAGTATATTAAGTTGATCGAGTAACGGTAGCAGAGGTGTGCGCAGCGGTACATCATTCCATTGAACAAAATCCCCACTTGAACCGGCATATAAAAACCCGTTCTGCACTACCGGATGTTGAATATTAATCCAATCTCCTTCAAAAAAATAGATCCAGTTTAGGCCCTCATTTTTTGACACAAATGTTCCGGCGCCGCCCCAGGCAATAAGCAAGCTGTCTGCCTGAGTAAAATTACTGGCATTCAATACGGTGCCAAAGTTTTGCAAATCAAAAATCTGCCCGAAATTCTGCCCTCCGTCCGGACTCATGTAACCGATCTCGGCGGTTTTATCCACTAAAACTACACGACCATTCGGAAACATGATCAACTGTCCGCTATACTGAAAATGGAACTGCTGTGCAGATAATTGCCACGTTTGCCCTAAATCGTAGGTATATTTGACAAATGGTTTCTGATACACAAATACCGTATCTCCTTTTGCCACCATGCTCGTATAATCTCCAACCACCTGTACCGGCGTCCAGGTATTGCCAGCATCGTCGCTGTATTGCAGACTTTGCGGAGGAGAACCCACACCTCCATTGAACAAGTTTAACATCAGGCGGTCGCCGTTTACATCGTTGGCTAAAACCGGACGCTCCGGGCCTTCCCAGATCGTTTGCCAGGTTTGACCATTATCATCCGAACGAAAAATCCGACTATTTCCAATATGATTGTAATACTGGATCCGGGTCATGAATAACCTTCCCTGATTTTCCAGCAGTTCAAAGGATCCATAACTTCCCTCTGCATCAAAACTGGCATTTCGGTATAAATCCCAATTAAAGCCATCAGGTGATCGAAACAGCACATCTCTATGCTGAAGCCAAAATTCATCATTCAACGCAAAGATTTTACCGCCAGTTTGAGGGAAATCACCCATTGCCAACTGCCAACTCAGGCCGTTATCCAGGGATTCCAACGGAGTGTCATTGAGAAAGAACAATCGCCCACCAGCAGTCTCAAAACGGCACCGATAATGAAACACATTCTGGTAGGAGGTGGGAATCATAGGCACTATTCCGGCATCGGTGAGATTCGTCGGGGCGTCCCAAGGC
>DLXL01000542.1:0-1129 GCA_003448025.1 Saprospirales bacterium
AGTCGGCCAAGCAATTCTGCACGTTTCAAATATGCCGCATCCGGAGACGCAACCGGATCGAGCTTATAGGAACTGGAGTTTACCCGAAGAATTTCATTGTTGGCATCCCATTCCCGGGCATCGCCCTCATTGGCGGTGATCAGATATCCTGCGCCTCCCGCATTCCAGTAGGCAATAGCATCTGGTTGATACATGCCTTTTACATTCCAGTTATTGAAGAAAATACCTGGCGCCTGATCAGAAGCATCCAAAGAAAAATGGCCTCCTGCCCAGTCTTTCGTGCCCAGGGGTAGGATAGCTGTTGCGGTATTGCTCTGAAGGTCAATAACCGCCACTGCATTGTTTTCCTGAAGGGTAACCCAGGCAGTATTGCCGTCGTCGGATACGGTTACAAATTCCGGCTCTAAATCCTGGGCCACTGTGGAGCCCGGACCAAAAATGCGCACACCAGCGGCTACTAAGGCAGCAGAATCGGCGTTAAACTGGGCGAAGCCCACTTGAGTTACATTTGCTTGGGTCAGGGCAGCCGCGCCCGGTGTCATATCAATAACGCTAACAGTACCTTCCGGATCTACAGAATAATCGGTAGCCGGCTCACCTTCATTAGCTACCAGCAATTTGGAAGCATCCGGGCTGAAGTTCACATGATCCGGTAATGCGCCAACCTCTAACGCATTGACAAAGTTGCCGTTTATGTCAAAAAATACAATCTTGCCCGGGTTGGTGATTACGGAGTCGTCTACAGCCACAGCTACAATGCCATTGGCAAAGGCTACGCTGTTCAAGCCGCCACCATAAGCCGACATGTCAATAGAACTTACCTTGGAAATGGCATTTGGATCTTTAAAATCCAGGATTTCCAATTTGTTTTGGCTGATATTAGTGGTAAACAAACGCTTGCTCACTGGATCAAACGCAGTGATTTCGGCGGTAGCGTTGGCAATTGGGTCCACATCAAAACTGCTGAGATAGCGCATTTTAATGGGGGCGTTAGCCTGTGGTGTTGGCGCAGGTGTATCGTTGTCGTTAATCAGAATAGATGTTTCGGCTACAGATCCAACCTGAGAGGCGGTAAAATCATAGAGTTGCAGGAAAAGGTAACGGCTGTCGCGCAAGTCAGCATTATCTA
>DLXL01000542.1:1390-2923 GCA_003448025.1 Saprospirales bacterium
TTGTCCACTTTTACCGGGATTTTAATAACCCCTGCATTTTCCTGAACCAGCGTACGGGCATTCACGAAAGAAATGGTAGGCAACATGGCAATGGTGACTACCCCCGGACTGGCAAACACCGAGGGCGAACCCGTTACGGTAGTGCTGGGTACCCAGTTGGCGCCGTCATTATTGTTCAGGTTAGGCGAGAGCAATTCAGCCGATGGGCCCAGGCCGTCCGGCTCCAGCGGCCAGGGGAAGGCGTCGTCGTATTGTACAGTATCGAGCGTAAGGCCCATGGAGTTACGGAGTACAATGGTGTTGCCACCATTTGTAAGCACGCCGGAACTCCATTGTGTAAAGGATTGACCTGGAAAGAAGGTTTCGCAGGCGGCTTTGTTGGCAGCTGCCAGAAAGATACCTCCGGCTGGCAAGGTTACAGAAGGGAGGGTCATTTGCACCGCCCCGTCCAGCTTAAGGCCGCCCAGGATAGCATCTGTGGTTCCGTGGTTGTAAATTTCAATAAATTCAAGGGTATCCGGATCGTTGCTCGGTGGATTATAGTTGATTTCCGTGATCACCAGCGTTGGAGTGGTATTGTTGAACGTAAAACCGAAGGAATACGGGGCCGCCAGTGCATTGCCGGTGGTATCGGTAACGTTGTTCACCATAAGTACATACGACTGACCATTCACAAAGGGAGTACTGAAACTTAGCGAAACGGTATCTCCCGAGGTGTTTCGGGTGGCTGACACGAGATCGGGTACGCCTGTATACAAATTGGTATCCTCGGCAGAAACGCCCATTGGCTCGCTAAACACTAACTGGATGCCGTTAGCACCGGTTACAACTGCGCTAACAACCAGCGGAGCTACTACATCACCGTTGGCTGAGGAAAGCTGGATATTATCCCAGGCAGCAAAATCAGAGCCTCCATTCTGACGCGCTGCCAGGCGCAGTCGAATAAAGGATGCTCCGGCCGGGGCATTGATCGTTACCGTTTCCCAGGCTTGTGTATTTTTATTCAAACCTACATACGTACTCCAGTCGGTCCCGTTGTCGTAAGCGATATAATACCCGATGCTGTCGTCAGCATCATACCCGATGGTATAAAATTGGAACGTGAGGGTATTGGCGCTGTAAGCGGAAATATCCACCGGCCCAAAATCCAGGCGGTGTTCAAAGGCCCCGCCTCCGGAAGGGTTTTCCAGATCCCGCATAAACCATTGGCGATTGCCGGAGGCCGGACTGATCTGAAAGGTTGAGGTGGTGTCGCTCCATACATCCTCAGCCGGAATATTGTTGTAGGGCGCCGGTGAAGCGGTGAAGGAGAAATTGTCCTGAGCTGCACCTTCAAATCCTTGAAAAAGAACTTGTTGTGCTGCCATACTGGCCATAAATGCCAGGAAAAAGGTAAGCGTTAATAGTAGATAAAACTTCATGCCTTTGCGTTGATTTATGAATCAGCGAAGGTAGAAGCCGGGTTTTCGGGCAGTGGAAACTAAGGGTTAAGCTATTGAGAAGAAAGGGTGAAGGGTAGGTTAGGTTAGTGTA
>DLXL01000542.1:3056-3290 GCA_003448025.1 Saprospirales bacterium
GAAGAAAGGGTGAAGGGAAGGTTAGGTTAGTGTAAATCCTCGCACCACGTCACCCGCCATTCAGCCCAACGCCTGTTGGCAGTAGTTTATATTCATTTTTCGTCCTGGTGGAATGAAGCATCTCTAGTTTCCATCCATTTTCTGTTAAAATTGCGGTGTTAAGTTTTTTCATTTTATTTAAATTACTGGTAAGGGTTTGCTGCTTTGCGTAGTGGCGGATTTCGGAGCAAAAAA
>DLXL01000542.1:3506-3944 GCA_003448025.1 Saprospirales bacterium
ACGCCAAACCGCTGTTAGCTGCTGGGCTTTCTTAATTTGTTAGTTTCCTTAAAAGATTCAGAACTTCTTGAGGCTTTTCCAAAGGGCTCACATGCCCACCTTCAATCAAAATTGTTTCAATATTGGGAGGTGTCGGTACATAGTCTTCTTTACCTTTTAAAGCAATGATTTTAACTTGCAAATTTTTGATTAAATCAGTGGCATCATCTGCTTTCAAAATAACGGCTTTGTCAATTTGCTTAATTTGTTTGTTTGATAAAACGCTCATTGGTCTTTTTAAATGTTCAAGCAGTGAAGGATTTTCATTTAGTGATGTTTTACCAAACAAAGCCTTAGCAGCCTGTTTTGTATAAAAATTTCTAAACACCAACATAGAGTGCTGTAGTCCAAAGGTTGCCCTTTGCTTTTTTGATGCTGCATTAAATGGCATATTACATA
>DLXL01000369.1 GCA_003448025.1 Saprospirales bacterium
CAGATGGTCGCGGGGTCAATTCCTGCCAGGCCCACATCAATGTTATCAAGGATTTACGCTGGTTGGCGTAAATCCTTTTTTGTTTTCGCTGTATTTCTGATATCAGCATAATTACCTTACCTTGAATAATAAACCTCCTAATCTCTTATGCGGATATTTTACTTCATCCTCGTTTTTATTTGTTTTAAACTTGCAACCAAGGCCCAAAATATAACCCTCGTCAAGGATGTTCATTTCTTTGGGCATACCTTTATAAATGGTGCTTCCCTGGTTAAGGATAATGTCGTTTATTTTCTTGGCGGCGACCCGTCCGGCGCAAATCTATGGCGAAGCGACGGGACGCCGGGCGGAACTTACTTGCTCAACCTGGCGCCGGGCCTCGGTATTTACGAAATCCATTTGGCTAAATTAAACGATCTGATCATTGTAGGCTGCTTGATTAACGATGGCCATTTGGAAATCTGGAAAACCGACGGCACAGCCACGGGAACAGAGCTGGTCAGGTCTTTTCCCGAAGTACCAGAAGTATACAACGCCTGGAATGATCGTGAGCTCGTACAAGCCGGCAACTGGGTTTACTTCGTAGCCGATGATGGCGTACATGGACCGGAACTATGGAAAACCGATGGCACTACAGTCAATACAGTCATGGTCGCCGATACCGGCCCCGACAATCTGCCGCAACACGCGCCGCAGTTTCTCACATCCTGGAATAACTACCTTCTATACACGCAGTATACCACAGCCGCAGGGATCGAATACTGGCGTTCTGACGGCACAGCGTCCGGTACCCAGTTGCTTAAGGACATTTATCCCGGGCCTGCCAGTAGCGTACCTCTTCAGATTCTTAACGCCCCATCCAAAGGATACGATCTTATCCCTACGCCACTTGGGACCTTCTTCGTCGCTAACGACGGTGTGCATGGCGCCGAGCTGTGGAAAACGGATGGCACAGAAAGTGGAACCGTGCTGGTGGCTGATATATTCGATGGCACCACGGCCGCCGGCGCCTTCTTTAACTCGCTTTCTGTCAATTACGCCTTTCTATCTGGCCGATTTTATTTCCAGGGAAGAAGCGTCAACGAAGGCCAGGAACTATGGAGTACCGACGGTACGACTGCTGGTACGGCGATTGTGGCTGACGCCGCGCCAGGTTTTCAAATAGGAGGAATACGCCGGATGGGCATATTTGGCAACAAACTCATCTTCAATGCAACCTCCAATATGTTCTACGAAAAACTTTGGGTGTCTGATGGTACGGCAATTGGAACATACTCGCTTCAAGGTTCTATCAATTTCGCAAGTGTTTCGGCTTCTACGCAATTGATCCCGTATGAAGGAAAAATGTGGTTCGCTGGCATCGACACTCAGGGGTCGGAATTATGGCAAACTGATGGTACGGTCGAGGGCACTCAACGGTTTGCAGATATTTATCCCGGCGCCAAAAACAGTTCCCCTCAGTTCCTTGGTGTGGTTAATGGCTTTCTCCTGTTCTTCGCCGAGACCGAGTCTGTAAATAAATATCATCTTTTTCGCCTCGACGCACCGCCGGTCTCCACCTCAGTCCCTAGCTCGCCTTCTCTGCAAGAGATCAGACTTTGGCCTAACCCAGCGCATGATTTCGTTGAGGTTGAACTGGAATCAATGTCCGCAGGCTTATACCATGTCCGAATATTTCGCGCAGATGGCGTTCTGCTGGAAAAACAGCGCGTCATGCTACCGGGAACACTTGAGTTGCGTGGCCTGTTGACTGGTTTATATTGGATAGAGATTCGCGAGGAGGGTAAAGCGGAGCGGACGGTAAAGCAACTGATGGTGAAGTCGGATTAGTTCCACCGTTTAACATTCCTTTTTTATCGCTTTTAACCTACCGGTATTACCCCTCATTCGCATCAAAATACCCTTTTAAATTCCGATAGAAACCCTCAAATGCCGCAATACCTTGCGGCGTGATGCGACAGATGGTGAGTGGGTAGTTGTTTTTGTACGTTTTTTCTACAGCGATGTAGCCAGCATCCTGTAGTTTGCCTACCTGAACACTTAGGTTGCCGCTGGTAGCTCCGGTTTTATCCTTCAGTATATTAAATTCGGCCTCACGGGCTACCATGAGGTAAGAAAGAATGGACAACCTGAGCTGCGAAAGCAGAAGCGGATCAAGTTCCTGATACATGGCCTTTTTTCACTTCTTGATTGAGTAAATAGCCCGGAAGCAGATATCCGAAAATGGCACAGGCAGCTTGAACCAGCAAGTGTTGCATATCCGTTAGGAATAAGCACCCAAGCGCGCCGACCCAAATAATAACCGCCCCCAAAACCAAGGGTCTGAATCCCAACATAACACCTGAAACAAACGTGGCAAATCCCATCAGAATCAAAATGATTGGCGTAGGTGATAACTGGCTACGAACAGCCAGAGGCAAAGCCAGTGCCATGGAAATACCAAATCCAAGCCAGATCATGTTGTACCACTGATGAAACAAATTGGAATCCCGCTTAACTTTTTCGCGCCGCCATTCGCGAATGAAGGCAGCAGGCATCCCAATCAGGACCATAATCCCCCAGGCCAGCTCAGGGCGTTCATGCAGACTGTTTGACCAAAGGTACCAATGCACCAAACTGGCAATGGCCACAAGCCAACCCCAGAGTAAAAAGTGAAATCCGTTGTCTCTAAAGGTTCGTTTAGCAATATCAATCGTCTCGCGAATCACTTTGAGACTTTCTTGCGGCGACAATATTTTATCTGTGTGTTCCATACTTTAAAATTTAGTTTGCGTTTTAATCAAAACAAAGATACAAACTAGTTTATAATGTAAACCA
>DLXL01000562.1:0-476 GCA_003448025.1 Saprospirales bacterium
ACCCAACCCACGCCCGCTTCAGCTCTTCCACCTTCCCGACGGTGTGTAGTTTAATCCCGAAACGTTTGGCATCTATGCCTTTGAGGCCGTATCTGGATACATAAATTTCTTTGAAGCCCAGTCGGTCGGCTTCTGTGATGCGCTGTTCTACCCGTTGTACGGCGCGTATTTCGCCGGATAGGCCTACTTCTCCCGCAAAACAGATATTGGACGGAATGCTCACATCCATCAGGCTGGAAATGAGCGAGGCCACAATGGCCAGGTCGATGGCAGGGTCCTCCACCCGAATGCCTCCGGCAATGTTGAGGAACACATCGTTCATGCTGAAAAAATAGCCGCAGCGTTTTTCCAGCACCGCCAGCAGCATAGACAAACGCCGCATGTCGAAACCCGTGGCAGAGCGCTGGGGCGTGCCGAATACGGCTTTCGATACCAGGGCCTGTGTTTCGATCAGCATGGGGCGCATGCCTTCCATG
>DLXL01000562.1:599-1612 GCA_003448025.1 Saprospirales bacterium
CATGGGGCGCATGCCTTCCATGGTGGCCGCCACGGCACAGCCGGATAATTCCTCGTCTTTCTGACTCAGCAACAATTCCGACGGGTTGCTCACCTCGCGCAGTCCGGCGCTTTGCATTTCATAAATCCCCATCTCGTCGGTACTGCCAAAACGGTTTTTCAGCGTGCGCAGGATGCGGTAGGTATTGTGGCGGTCGCCCTCAAACTGCAACACACAGTCTACAATGTGTTCCAGCAGTTTGGGTCCGGCAATGTCGCCCTCCTTGTTGATGTGCCCCACCAGAAAAATGGGCACATTGGTTTCCTTGGCAAAACGCAGGAATTCGCCCGTACACTCGCGTACCTGGGAGATGCCGCCCGGCGCCGAATCCAGATGTGGGGTGCTCATGGTCTGGATGGAGTCCACGATCATCATCTGTGGCAGAATCTCCTGGGCCTGTTGCAGGATCTTGCTGGTATTGGTTTCGGTGAGGATGTAGCACTCGGATTTGAACGCGCCCACACGGTCGGCGCGCATTTTGATCTGTTCTTCACTTTCCTCGCCGCTCACGTAAAGCACTTTGGCAGGGATTTTCATGGCAATTTGCAGCAACAGGGTACTCTTGCCTATGCCCGGTTGTCCGCCGATCAATACCAGCGAACCTGGCACAATACCGCCACCCAACACGCGGTTGAGCTCCTGATCGGGTGTGGCGAGACGCTGGGTTTTGCCGGTTTGTACCTGTTGCAGCAACACGGCTTTAGGAGCATCTGCCCGTCCACCTGTAGTTGGCGCCCAGGATTTTCTTTTTTCCTCCGCTACTGTTTCTTTCTGGATGAGCTCTTCCTGAAAGGTGTTCCACTCGCCGCAATGCGGACACTTGCCCAGCCATTTCGGGGCAGAAGCGCCACAGTTGGAGCAAAAAAAGATGGTACGTGGTTTCGCCATGGGGAACGCGGATTTATTGGGCACAAGATACAACGCGGATTTTGGAACGCTGGGAACGCGGATTTTGGAACGCGGATTTTTTTGGA
>DLXL01000562.1:1763-8810 GCA_003448025.1 Saprospirales bacterium
ATGACGCGGATGACGCGGATTTTGGGCTGCCTTCGGCAGCTGTTTTATGGGACGTGATTGAGTATGCCAAACGCCTTCTGTGGAAATCTGCGGGAAATCCTCTCCGCGGGAAATCCAATCTGTGTAAAATCTGTGCAAATAATCTGCGTAAAATCTGTGCGAAACCTAATCCGTGCGAAACAACCCATATTTTTGTCCACCAATGTTACCACCCTACAAATATTAGCGCCCCGCTGGGGCTACAAATGATTAGATGATGGTGTTGAATTCTGTTGTCATTCGTCCGGCGGTTTTTGATCGGTTTAAGGATATTTCTGCGGGTCAGAGCACCCGACATGGTGGGGTGAGCAAGCCGCCTTATGATACTATGAACCTGGGCAAGAGCACCGATGATAATCCGGCCGATGTGGCAGAAAATCGTAGACGGTATTGTGCCGCACTGGGCTTCACACCGGAACAAATGGCCTGGTCCAAACAAGTGCACACCGACCAGATCCGGATCGTGGAAGCGCCCGGGGGCTCGGAAGGGTACGATGCCCTGATCACGAATGTGCCGGGTGTACTGCTGGTGGTTTCTGTGGCAGATTGCGCGTCAATTCTGGTGTACGATCCTGTCAACCGGGCTGTTGCAGCCATTCATGCCGGTTGGAAAGGCACCACCGCACAGATCGTGGCCAAAACCCTGGCGCTGATGGCCGATACTTACGGCACCCGCGGCGCCGATTGCTATGCCTACCTCGGCGCCTGCATAGACGAATGTTCCTTCGAAGTGGGACCGGAAGTGGCCGAACAATTTGCCGACACCTTTAAACGTTGGGATCCAGACCGGAGTAAATTCTTTGTAGACCTGAAAAAAGCCAATGCCGCCCAACTGCTGGATTTCGGGGTGCCGCAATCACACATCGAAATATCACCTTACTGCACCCTGCTTAGCCCCCAGGATTTCTTCTCCCATCGACACAGCGGAGGGATTACGGGAAGAGGGATGAGTGGGATTGGACTGAAGATTACATGATTGAAGAGTACATGATTGAAGAGGGAAGACGCTGCGCCGGGTATCCGTACTGATACCAAAGGCAACACCACACTTCTTCAATCATGTACTCTTCAATCGTCAATCATGTACTTATTCCGCTCTCCCGCTGTCTTCCACAAGTCTTCTCACTCCGGCATTGAACCCTCCGGCTTTGAGCAAATCTTCCAGGGCGATGTGGGCCCGGTAGCGCCAGTAATGCTTGGGGTTGGCGGGGATGTTGATGCGTTCGTCGGCGGGGTTTTCGCGGCGCAGGGCAGCGTCCATGCCCAGCAGGTCCTGGAGCTGGAAAATGGCCCACATGGCCGGTGAGTGGAAATGTTGTTCCAGCATGATTTTGTTCACCCAGGCCTCGCAGAAATACGGCGCATCACCATGGCGCTGGAGTATTTCGTTGTAAAAACGCTGCGTCAGGGCTCGGTCTTCCTCCCACCAGCCGCGGATGGTGCTCATGTCGTGAGTGCTGGGTGTTACCACAGACAGATAGGGGGCGTCTTTGGGGTGGAAAAAGGTGATGCCGGTGGCTTTGGGCATGCGCTGGATCTCCAGACTCAAAATGCCCAGCTCTTCCATTACATCTGGTACGCAGCCAGGTACCATGCCGAGGTCTTCGCCGCAAATGAGCATCTGCGTGGCGGCTTTGAGTGCCGGCAGTTTTTCCATGGCTTCGCGTTGCCAGAAATCGTCCTGCCTGCGGTAGAAATAGTTCACATACAGGTTTTTAAGGGCGGCTTTTACCCCCTCCGGTAAATGCTGGAAACTGCTTATTTTTTCAATACCAAACCGGAATGCATACCCTTCCGGGGCGGGGAGCAGGATCACGTTGGAGTGCAATTCGTATATGCCCTCACGCACCTGCGCCAGGAAGTCGGAAGGCTTTTGGGCGCTGATCCAGGCCTCTACTTTGCGCTGGGTGTCGAATTCGGGTTTGAAATCATAACGCCCGTGTTGGCCTGGTTGGAGGAACTGCGTAGCCACCTGTGCCGCATTTCCGCCAAACATCTGGTGCAGGACCTCTTCCGTGATGTAGGGTTTGCAATAGCGGTCGTAATCGAACCCGGCGCCTGCCTGGCGCAGCTCTGCTTCTGTGACCGGGATGGCGGGCACAAACTGACCCAGAATGCCTTCTACGGCATCCATCGGAATACTCCAGATACGGAAGAAACCGAGGATATGGTCAATCCTGAACGCATCAAAATACAAACTCATTTGCTCGAAGCGCTGTTTCCACCAGGCAAAACCGTCGGCTTTCATGCGGGCCCAGTTGTAGGTGGGGAAGCCCCAGTTCTGACCCTTTTCGGCGAAATCATCCGGCGGTGCGCCGGCCTGAGCGTTCATGTTGTATAGTTCGGGTGCTACCCAGGCATCGCAGGAGTAGCGATAGATGCCGATTGGGATATCGCCTTTGAGCGACAAACCCTGTCCATGGGCATAATCCACCGCAGCCTTGAGCTGCAGGTGCAGGTTCCATTGCACAAACAGATGCAACCCGATCTGGTCGAAGGATTTGCTTTTGGGATCGAGGAGCTTATCGATCTCGGCCTGTTTGTACACGGAGTGTTTGCTCCATTTCCCGAAGTCGGAGGTGCCATTGGCATCGCGCAGCCAGCAGAAGGCCGCGTAGGGCGCCAGCCAGTGCCGGTTGGCCAGGTACCAGGTCTGGTAATCGGCATCCTTGATCCAGTCGGCTTTTTGCAGGTCGTACAATTGCCGAAGGATATCCCATTTGGTTTGCATTACCCCTTCGTAATCCACCGCCGGTTGGGCGTTCAGTTCCTTCTGTTTTTTCAGGTAGGGCTTGAGCACCGAGGCGTGTTTTTTGCCCGCCAGTTGTTCCACATTGATGAAAATGGGATGCAGGGCAAACGCCGAAATGGCCGCGTAGGGATAGGAATCGGTCCAGGTATGTGTGGCGGTGGTGTCGTTGATGGGCAGCAGTTGCAGGAGTCGGAGCCCGGTGTGTTTGGCCCAGTCGGCCAGCAGCGGGATATCGGTGAATTCCCCTACGCCCCAGCTTTGGTGCGTTCTCAGGCTGAACACCGGAATGGCCACCCCGGCGCCTTTCCATTGGCGCAGCGGGAAGCGGGCAAAACCATCGTGGAGTATCGAGGACGATGAACGATGAACGATGGACGATGAACGATGAACGGTGTTATAGAGCGTACGATTTCCGCCGGTTTCGAAGCCGAGGAATTTGTTGGTGCGGGTGTTCCAGACGCCGTATTTATAGGCCAGGGGGAAGGCTTCGTTGGAGAGGTCGAGGCGGATTTCCCACCAGCCGTTGTGGTGCTGCAGCAATAGTGGTGCAGCGGTATCCCAGTTGCGCAGGGCGATGCCGTGGCCGAGGACGCAAACGGCTTCGTCTGCCTGTAGCATGGGTGCTTTTACCCGGAAGACGTGGGTGAAGGCGGTTTTTTTGTCTGTTTTGGCGCTGCTTTGGCTGTGTTGCAGGTTGCGGAATGGCTGCGTGGTGAACACATTTTCCACCTGCCCCATGGGATTGTAGTAGTCGAACACCGACACTTCGCCCGTGAACAGGCTCAGATCCAGGTGTCGACCCGGATCAGCTTCCGGTTTGTGGAGCCCGTCGGCGCTATGGAACAGGTAGGTATAAGCCAGACCGTTGGGGAAGGAGGCCGATTTGAGGTCCAGGCTCAGTTGCCAGAGATCGTCGTTGAGGTATTCCAGCGGGTGTATTTCGCCGTTGGAGAGTTGGAGGGAAAAGGATTCGCCGAAGTTGGTGCCGTAATGCAGGTAGAAATGGACTTTCATGGAAAGCGGTTGTGGACGGCAAAGTTAGGGAAAGGTGGGGGAATGTGTACCGGTGGGTTTAGCAGGCGAGTTGCTTCGTTCGGATACATCCACTCCGTTTTTCCGATATATCCGAAAAATAGAAACACATAAGCGTTTGGCGTGTATGATTGCTATTAAGGTTGGACCTCTTGCGAGGTCTTGACAGGATGTTCAGTATCCAAGGTAGGCGGGAAGGTAAGACAATAGGTTCGATTTGACTGCCAGCAAACCAAACAGGCGTTCACTGAAATACCAGCCAACTAAAGCCAGGCAGGCTTCCAGACCTCGCAAGAGGTCCAACCTTTGTAGCATGGATGACAAAAAAACGCGCCCCTTCGTTGCGCACCTATTTCGTTGCGCTGCCTAATGTTTCGTTCCTGAATGTTTCTTCGGTTACTTCAATAACCTCCAGATAGGGAAGGAACCCGGCATAATTATTCCTGTCTTGCAGCCTGAAATAATGCACCTTGTTGGGGGAAAGTTCATGAGAGAAGTGGCCGCGAGTATGGCCAAAAGCGCTGATGCTGCCCTGAAAACGCTTTGCATTTGCCTCCATTTTTACCGCTTCTCTTCTTCCGATCCGAAATGTTTCCCCGAGGTTGCTGCGCATCTTGTAGGGGCGGGACAACTGGTTGTCGGGCCGGTAAATGACCACCTGGGCAAAGGGCATAGAATCTGTTGCGGCAGAATACGCCCGATCAGGGAGCAAGCCTGGCGCTGGTATATTTTCCGGATTCACAGCATGCGTCACACTCGCCAGGGAAAACATCAGCATGATCATAGGCAATATAGATAAACCTGTCGACTTGGAATTAGTGCGTTTGTAGTTCATAATTGGTGTATTTATATGGTGAATAAATGGCTTTTCTCATCGGCTTGTGGCGGCCAATGGAATTTTTTTACTAACAATTAGCAGAAAAATATTGTTCATTACCCCCCCCTCACAGCCGCTTATACACCTCCTCAAACGGCACCCGCACGCGCTCACCCCAAATGCCCTTTTCATCCCGAATGCCACAGGAAATGATCATGTTGATCTCCGCGCCAAAGGGCAACTGCAGCATGCGGCGGGCTTTTCGGCCGTCAAAGCCTTCCATCGGACAGGTGTCGTATCCTTCGCTGGCCATGGCCAGCATAAAGGTTTGGGCGGCCAGGGCGCAGGTTTTATGCACCACTACGCGCATGTCGGCTTCAGATACCTGATAAACAATGGGGCGGAAGAGTCCCAGCAGGTTGGCTACCATAATCCGGAACCATCCCAGGAGCCCGAAAAACCGGGCGTACAGGAAGGGCATCAGGTATCCGTAATAGCGTTTCCGGTTTTTGATCCTGGAGGCTATTCGTTCCTGCGGGCTGTATTGCAGGGTGCTCTGAAGGGACAATTCCAGCATGGCGCTGGCCCGCTTCCGGAAAAGGTCTTGCCGGGTGACAAATACCACCATCTGTTGGGCGGTTTTGGCGGCGCTCTGGCTCAGGCAAGCCACGGAGAGTTGGCGCAGGAGCTCCGGATCGGTAATATGATAAAACTCCCACAGCTGCATATTGGAACTGTTGGGCGCCAGCGTGGCCAGCTCCAGGCAGTGTTTCACTTTTTCCGGATCGATGGAAAGGGGTTTATAATACCGGACGGACCGGCGATAGTGTACAATTTCTTCGAAGGTCATGCTGGTAGGAGGTTGGGAGTGTTAGAGGGGTTTTTACCGCAGATACGCGGAGGCGCGGAGTGTTTGGACACGCCATCTGACATTTTGTTCTCAGACCTATAAGGTTTTTGAGAAACCTTATAGGTCTGAGAACAAAATGTCAGATGGCGTTGGGGCTGAATGCTCTGCATTTCCGCGGTAAAATTAGAAACTCCTACGTGTTTTCCTTTCTTTTGCGAATACCTCTGACTATTAGTAAAATCAGTGTTATGAGCCAGCCAATGGGATAAGGGAGTATCAATGTTGCCCACCACCAGGATAGTTCGGAGGTGCCACCAAACCCTCCCAGAGAGGAAAAATAGAACAAACAAACTACACCGGTTATAATCATGATCAGCGATGCCAGGAATATTTTCCAATGCCGGTCCTGTTTGAGGTAGGTTGATAAGGCAACCATCGAAACCCCTGCAGCGATTACTACGGAACCTTCTAAAGGATCAATAGTGCCTATAATGAAAGCAATGACGCCTACGACGTAAAGTATGCGTTTCCAATCTCTGGTTTGATTCATGATGTTAGTTGGTTCGTAATAGTTTGCCTTATTATAAACGCTGAAAGCTATGTCAAGATTGCCTTTTGTGCGTGCAGGTGCGTTCGATCAATTTTTCACAACTTTGTGACTTCAGGTTGGAAATATCTACAAGCTCTAAACACACCTAAACTACCATGCTTCGAATCATCCTTTTCACGCTGCTCAGCGCCTGCCTTCAAACCTTATCTGCGCAGGAATTCAGCACCACTTTTTTCGGAGAAACCCAGGGCGGCGATTATCTGCCGGAGTACATTGCCGGGCTGCCGGATGGTGGCGCGTATATTGTTGGACAAACCAACCGGGTCAGTTCCGGGGGATATCACGTGCTGTTAATCCGCACCGACGCGCAGGGCAACCGTCTTTGGGAACGTACGTATCATGCCGGCGCCGGCACATGGGTGGCTGCCACTGCGGATGGCGGCTGTGTGCTGGGCGGATACTCACTGCGGCATCCTTTTGGTACGGAGCAGGGTTTTGTGAGTAAAATAGATGCGCAGGGAGAGCAGGACTGGACGCAGTATTTTCCACAGGGAAACCACTCCGAAATCCGGGAGGTAAAGCCGCTGGCCAACGGAGGATATGCGGTTTGCGGCATTGTTTCGCAGCCGGATTCTACGGGTCAAAATGTGTTTTGGGCAAGGCTTTCGGGAAGTGGGGGGCTGATAATGTATGAGGAAATAACCATGGAAGGTCGTGATTATTATCCCAGTATAATGGAAACCAACAATGGCAAATTGGTGCTGTGTTGGGAAGGGGCAGACGGAGACAGGATTCGATCCTATCAGCCCAATGGCACGCTGAATTGGGAGCGAAACTTGCAGGATTGGGGGTATGTTTGTGTAAGACCCGCAGCAATCCAGGATGCAGCAGGTAATTTGTGGCTTACGACCGTGTATATTCCCCTGACAAACGTGATAACTCAATTTTTTTTCCTACGACTAAATTCAGAGAACGGCACTTTTTTACAAGAAATACCTGGCGAGATT
>DLXL01000363.1:0-3041 GCA_003448025.1 Saprospirales bacterium
GGAATCAGGCTAACCAGTTACTTTTAATTTACTCAGTGACTCCTTTAAATGAGTATGAGTGGGATGCTAATCATAACCCTATTTTTTTTTGTTTTTTATTAATGGACCATCATCTGAGACAATATTTCCGTTATACAGGTAAAATTTACAAGGATCTTTTCCTAACAATGACCTTGAGGAATTATCTAAGAAGCATATTTTATTACTATTTGGATAGAACAAAATAATTCCATTAAAATTAGAGGTATACCCTTCAGGGTCAACGCCAACTACTGTTACATCACCCTTGAAGTGCACTTCCCCAGGAGAATCAACCTTACTAGTACTAAAACCCCTATCAATTGCTTCAACCTTGACGTTGAATATTTTGATATTATAATTTATGTAACCAGGTCGGACATCTGCAGCAGGAATATAGGTGTCACTATAAAGGGCACCTTCATAAGTACCAGATAAAAGGTAGTTAATGCTATCTTTCATTGCATTCATCACTTTTATCTCAGATGAATCGACAATTGTTGATGTCGTCTTTGAACTGATTTCACTCTCATCTCCAAATCCAAATATCTTGAATAGCCCCCCTATTAAGAGGATAATAACTATATTTTGTAAGCAGCCATTGGATTTTTTTTCTTGACTCTCCATAACTTGAATAAACAGTAATTTCCATTCCTTCCACAAACCTACCCCCGACCACCCCGCCCCCACAAGCCCAAAACCACCAACGGTCATAATCCCGCCTACAACGGTCAAATCCAACCAACCAACGGTAACCCAACCCTGCCACTGCCGGCGTATCTTTGAGCAATGATTCCAGCCCGAATCCGCATATCCTGGCTTTTGCTCCTGTGCGCCTGCCTGTACCCTGAGGTGGGTGGGGCACAGTCGTTTAGCCGCCCATGCAGGCGATTCACCATCCGCGACGGACTCGCCCAGCAGCAGGTGCGCGCTTTTTGGGAAGATTCGAGGGGATACATCTGGATCGGCACTGAAGGCGGCTTTTCGCGCTTCGACGGCTATACGCTGAAACCTTTTACCCGAAACACCGGGTTTTCCGGCCGAAAAGTTTATTCTTTCCGTGAAGCGCCGGACGGCAATATCTGGTATCGCTCCGCCGATACGGTGTATCGCTTCGACGGACGCACGGAACAAGCTCTGCCTATGACGCCGGAGTTCTGGCAGTCGCAGCCGCCTCACCTTTGGCCGCTGATTACCCTGCAAATTCCTGCTTTGCTGGGACAGCGTTATCCGGAACTCAAAAGTTTGTCGGTTGAATATTCGCTGGTTACCGATACCGCCGGAGCGGCCATCATTGTTGACTGGCTTAAACGCATCTGCTACCGCATACTGGATCAATGCGTATCCAGTCCGCTGCCGCCTGATTTTCCCACTTATGGCCAGGAAGATGGCAATTGCCAATTCATTGAAGCTCGACAACAATATTACACTTGGCTGGCAAACGGCTTGCGCATGGTGGTTGGCCTTAACGACCAGGGGGTTCCGCAAAAAATACATGCACTCGCACCAGAGGTCATCAACATGAACCGGAATGGGAAAGCTTCTTTTTGGAATATGGAAGGTGATCAATACCGGCTCGTTGAACCCGGACTGTTTAACCGGGTAGATAAAATCTGGATGGACAGCCGTAGAAGGATGCTGGTAGCTACCGATGAAGGGTTGGGCCTGATGTATCCGGACGGACCGGAATTTTTACAACTGCCGCAAGCCCGTCATCCCTGGGCTGTACTGCCAGACCATCAGGGAAATAACTGGATAAGCTCCCTGAATGACGGGCTTTTTTGCCTGTCGGATCAATTGCCCGCCAGGCATTACCCCTTGCCGACAGAAGCGGTAAACCACCAGCTTTTCCCGGGAAAATTGCCTGGCCCTGATGGCGCCTTGCTGTTTGGCGGTTACAAGGGGGTGTATCAATGGAGAAACGGTCGTCTGCAATTTTTTCATTTGGGTGAGCCGATTGAGGCGCTTTGCTACGATGCTGCCAGGCAATGCTACTGGGTGGCCGGAAGTCGCATTTATGCTCTGAATATCGGGCTTTACAAGCTAAGTCAAACCATTTCATTGCCACCTGAACTGGCCAAGGTCGATCTCGGATTGACGGATCTTGACTTGGCGCCAGACGGCCATTTGTGGGCCACCGGCTACAACGGCACAGCCTGCCTGACGCCCGATGGCCGGATACTGTTTTCCGAAACAGAGAGCGGCCCCGGAAACTGCCTGCAGTTCGACCACACCGGTACGCTTTGGCTGGGAACCCAAAAAGGGTTGTTTAAATTTGATGAAAAGGCTGGGCGCTTTACCAAAGTTGCCGACTTCCTGTTCAACAACCCCGTAAACAACCTCTTGCCGCTCCCCGGACCTCAAATGGTGGTTATTACCGACACAGAAGTGTATCTCCTGAAAACAGACCAGCCGAGTCAGCCGGAACTGGTCGCTTACTGGTCATATCAAAACGGCTATCAACTGCTGGAGGCCGTAAATAACGGTGCAGGGTACGACGGCAAATACCTTTGGGTTCCAGCCGGAAACGGCATTCAACGCATCAATCTGGGACCTTACCTGGCCCCCCAAAAGACAGATATTCCCAGACTTCGTATTGACCGGATTCAGCAAGAGTGGTTTGCGCTCACCCAGACTGAACCGGAAATTTCGGCAAACGGCTCCACCGCGGAAGTATGGCTGAGTTTGATCAACCTGAACGCAGATCATTTTACCCTGGAATATGCTGTAAATAACGGTCCCTGGACGGCGCTTGAGCACCCCCTGCAGGGAACAGTAGCCGGGTTGCAACACGGCGCCAACCAACTGACCTTTCGCGCCAGAATACCCTTAATGTCGGAAGATAAATGGCCAAGCGTTGCCTGTTCGCTGCATGCCGAATTGCCTGTCTGGCAACGGCCATGGATATTGTGGTCGCTCATTGGGTTGATACTGATTTTCTTATTCATGTTTTGGTATTACCGGAAAAATCAGCGCAAACTGCACGATCTACTGCATCAGGCACAACTTGGCACTGTTCAGGC
>DLXL01000363.1:3249-5015 GCA_003448025.1 Saprospirales bacterium
GCATCAGATCATTTGGTGCGTATATCCCGACTGATCCGCGATGTTCTGGAATTATCTTTGAAACTTGATCAATCGCCCAAGCACAATTTGCAAACCATCACCCTCAAGGAAGAACTGCAATTTCTGGAAAACTACCTCCATTTGGAAGCCGAACAGCATGCTCCGGTATTTTCCTATGAAATCCGCAACGAGGCTTCCGACCAATTGCTGTTGCCTCCCTTGCTGGTTCAACCACTGGTAGAAAACGCCATCCTTCATGGCATCTTGCCCAATACCGGGAAGAGTGGACGAATTCTGGTGCACTTCCGGGAAGATGCCGGGCAGTTGGTCATTACCGTTACCGACAATGGTGTGGGCTTGGGAAACAATCGACCCAGCCAGGGTTCAAGATACCGCTCAAGAGGGGGCGAATTATTACAAAAACGACTTCAATTGCTGCAACAACTTGGATATCCAGCAAAATACTCTGTCCAATCCGGTCCGGAAGGCGGAGTAGTAGCGGAAATTCGTATCAAAATAATGACATGAGAACCATTCTGATAGAAGATAACCCTCAGGTAACAACTTTGATAAAAAGCTTGTTGTCCGTCCATTGTCCGGAAGTAGTCATCGTTGGCGAAGCTGATAGTGTTTCCGAGGGCTACTTCCTGTTATCCAACACTCCCGCCGACCTATGGCTGTTGGATATTGAACTAAGGGACGGAACGGTATTTGAACTGCTGGAGCGACTGAATCCTTCCCTTTTTGATCAGACTGCTCTGGTATTTCTGACAGCTTTTGGTACTTTTGATTACGTGATACAGGCCTTGCATAAATCGGCTGTAGACTATCTGTTGAAGCCTGTTGATCCGAATCAGTTAAAAGCAGCTGTACAGAAGTCACACAAGGAGGTTTCGGGCAGAAATCTGAGTTTGCGACTGGAAGAGCTGAAGCGTTTGCTCGCACCCGGCATGGCCCCTCCGGCATCGCTGGAAAAAGTGCCAATTACCATAGCCAAAGGCACCATACGTTATCTGTTTTTGAAGGAAATTCTGTTTCTGGAAGGAGATGGCGCTGTTTGTTATGTTCACACGGTCTCAGAAAAACCATTTCCGAGTTACCGGAACCTGGGCTTTTATGCTGATTTGCTAGAGCAACAAGGCGGATTTATCAGGACACACAAAAAGTTCCTGGTAAATACGCACCATATTGAAAAATATGATCCGGTGGAAGACGCTGTATGGCTAACCAATGGCCATAGACTGACTTTTTCCAGGCGTAAGGGCAAGGTATTGCTTGATTTTTTCAAACGAATAAGTAAATCGGGAAGGTGATTCCTCTCCCCCCTACCTCAACCTCAGCGCCAAGGGCCGCATGGGGGATCCGCTGACGCCTTTCAGCTTGAGGAAGGCGCTGGTCTTTTACCATCTCTTATGGCACGATGCTCTTCCGGGGTAATTGTAATAGGCTGCTGTACATTTATAAATTGGATATTAGACCTGATCATACAAGTCCATGCTACAACCTTTTACAAAACATGTCCAACGTCAAATGTCCAGCCACCCGCCTAAAAACTTTTGACTACAACCAAAGCTTTTGCACTTCTGACGAAAATTTTGTTTACAAATGAAAGATTAAGAGCCCGGAACCATTGAACGGGAATTTGGCAATCTTGCCCTTATTCAGGATAATTATCAAAAAATGGTAGTCAGTTTGGATAACCCAGGCAAAAACACCTGTAACTGCATTGAGCAATGGAGCCTGTTAGAGTTTTTTAACCGATTATG
>DLXL01000363.1:5182-5358 GCA_003448025.1 Saprospirales bacterium
TAACCGATTATGAGTACCCTCACACCTGCCCTACCTCCGGCCGCCCCCTTAATACCCACTCAAATACCCCGTAAAACACCACCAAAGCCCACCACCAATCCGGCTGCAATGCACAAATAACGGCCAGGTGCCAGAGGATAAAACTCCTCACCGTGGCAGCAATGGGGCCTGCTGCA
>DLXL01000363.1:5532-6347 GCA_003448025.1 Saprospirales bacterium
GAGCATACCACTGGCCCTGTACTGCCAGGGCGGTTCCGGCTAACCAGAACAACAGGGCCGCCGGGCTGGGATAGCTGAGCAGAGCGGATATGATGGCCGACCCAAGCGCCAGCACGTGGCCCACGCGCACAGTGGGCATCCAGCCAAATACCATCGTGAAGGTGCGGTAACCGCTCTCGCGGTCGGCACTGATGTCTTTGAGGTAACCCATGAGTACAAAATTGGCGTACGACACAAAACTCAACCCCAACAACGGGGCCACCTGGGGCAGGTGTTGCCAAAACCCCTCACGCTGTACACTGATATAACCCATCAGGGGCAAAAGCGCCACGATCCAGGCGTTGTACGGCGGACCCGCAAACCAGTAATTGCGTTTGAAATGGGTGTAGGTGGCCAGACCGAGTACCGACAAAGCGCCGGGCAACATATTCCAGTAATTAAGGTACACCAGCAGGGACACACCGATACTGAGGCCCAACACACTCACCACGCCCACGGCGCGCGGCGTGACAATGCCCTGCGAAAGCGGTCGGTATGGCGCAGAAATGCGGTCGGTATCCAATTGAAAACAATCCGTGAAGGCCTGCCCAAAACCGTAGCCCAAAAACAAGGGCAAAAAGGTGGCAGCCAGCACCAGCCAATCCGGGTGATCCCCGGCCCCGGCCGCTATGCCCGCCCAGCCCGCCACGCCGGATACAAATAACAGATAGGGCCGCACCTGAACCAAATATGCTCGCCAAAAACGAGCCTGATACCATGTAAATGCCTGTTTTTTCATATTTTTCTTACGTTGGACGGTGGACGGCTTACGGTGG
>DLXL01000363.1:6460-13710 GCA_003448025.1 Saprospirales bacterium
ACGGTGGACGGTGGACGGCTTACGGTGGACGTCTACAATCCCAACAGCCGGATGGCGCCGGGACAAACGGTGAACCGCACCGACCTGCATTGCAATACCTCGCCGTCGAGCTCGAGCGCGGCCGCGCGGGTGGTGTGTACACGCAGGTCGCGCGTGGCAAAACTCAGGGTATGGGGCCTGCCACGGAACCGACCCTTGCTCAATCCGTACAGCACCCCAATGAGGCCCGCAACGCCCATGTCGGCGCATATGTTGATACCGAGCGTTCCGTCGTTGCGGGTCACAGGATCGTCGTAACAAAAGCTGCCGGAAACGTACGGACTTTTCAGCACGGCCAGGTTGGAGAGCTGTATATCGTACTCCCGGTCGTTGGCAGCCAGCAGGGCATGCAGATTGCGATGCCCCAGGATGCTGCGCAGTGCGGCGTAGAGGATGGCCCCGTCGGTCCAGCGTTTTTTGAGAAAACGAATTGCGGCGTCACCGTGGTTGAACAGCCAGTTGGCATTGGCTGTAACGCCCATGCTGGCATTGGCCAGAAAATAACGGCTGTGGGTTTCGCCATTTTCGGTTTGCCACTCGGCTTTGCCTACATCGGCGGGGGCAGCTTGTTCCACATCCAGCCGGATAGGTAAATCCTGAATAAAATGCTCTTTTGGTTTAACAAAATCATTGCTGGAACCCAGTCCGATGCCGCCCAGCCAAAGTTGCTCCGCATGCTGGCCGGTATGGTTCATGAGCAGATTGAGCAGGTAGTTGGCGCTGCCGTCGCCACCCGCAGAAATGAACGCATCAACGCCCTGCTTGAGCCAGGTTTGCACCAGCCCTTCTACCTCCTCTGGCGGACGAAAAGGATGCACCATTGTACCGGTCGGCAACCGCTCCAGTACTGCCCGGGCTATGCTGTCCCAGCGGGCGGCGGCACGCCCGTCGTTGGCGGTCAGATTGACCAGCACGGCATATCTGGAGGGTGCTGCAGGGCTCATTTTTTCACGGATGGGTGGTGCCAGGTTTCGTCGAGCACAGCCGCCAGGCGGTCTATGTCGGCACGGGTGTGGTCAACGGTGATGCTGATTCGGAATCGTTCGGAGCCTTCGGGCACCGCAGGGTATTCAATCATGTTGAGAAATATACCTTTTTCGTGCACCAAATGTCCGGCTTTTCGGGCATCCATCCAATCCGGAACTTCCAGGGCAACGATGGCGGCTTCGGGGGTAGATACCACGCCGTAGGGCTTCAATTTACCGATGGCGTATTGGGATAAATCGCGCAGGCGGTCACGCAGTTCTGGATGTTTTTCCACTATATCCAGCCCGGCCAGCACCGCAGCCAGTGTTACCGGTGTAAGCGCAGCAGAGAACATATAGGAGCGGGCAAAAAAGCGCAGGTAATCAATCAGATCCTTGGGGCCGGCCAGAAAACCGCCGGTCATGGCGAAGGATTTGCTGAAGGTTCCCATGGTGAGGTCTATCTCCCGTTCCACCCCAAAATGTTCGGCTGTGCCACTGCCGGTGCGCCCCAGCACACCGGTGCCGTGGGCATCGTCAAGCAGCAGGAAGCCGCCGTATTTTTTCACCAGCGGCACTATTTTATCCAGGGGCGCCAGATCTCCATCCATGGAATACACGCCTTCAACGGCCACAAACAGGGTGTCGGAGGTGGTTTTGGATAATTGAGCCAAATGGTTTTCCAGATCGCCCATGTTGTTGTGGGCAAATTTGGTGGCCGGTACCTGGGTCATACGCATACCGTCCATGAAAGAGGCATGGCTAAGTTCGTCGTACAACACATGGTCGTTGGCCTGGGTAAGGGCTACCAGCATGCCCACATTGGCGGCATAACCGCTGGAGAACACCATGGCGGCTTCCTGGTGTTTGAGGTGGGCAAGTCGCTGCTCCAGTTCCAACATCAGTTTGGTATAGCCATTCAGCAGCGGCGGACCCGCCAGTCCTACCCCGTATTTATCCATAGCATCCATCACTTTCTGTTTCACATACGGGTGGTTGGCCATGCCCAGGTAGTTGTTGGAGGCAAACATCAGCATGGAACGCTGCTGGCCGGTATCCGGATCAATAATCAGCACTTCCCTGCTGGTGGGTGAAAGCAGTTCGCGACAATAAGTGAACTCGTGGTCTGCCTGGAGTTTTTGAATAAACTGCTCAAAAAGCGGCACATATTCCTTCGTTTTCAGGTATTTATTGGCATGAACGAAGGTGTGCAAATTGCTTTGCTGATCGCCGGTGTTTATGGTTGATTTTTCCATGATGTGTTTAGAGAAGACGATTGAATATTTAGATACTGGACGCTAGACTTCAGGCTTCAAAAACTTGATTTTCAACTATTTATAAAAAAATCTAATGTCCAGCAGTCTGATAATCCTTTTCAAGGGTTAATAATTTTTGTAAAAAAACCTTAGGATCACCTCCGGCTTCCGGAAAGGCGTTGGCTATGGCGGCGGGAGACACCATGCGGCTGGCGCCATCGGGCTGGGTAAGGGTGCATTGCTCATCTGCCGTACAAACACCTATTTTCAGGGGCTTCCATTGAATGTCGGTGGCAGCTTTCAGGAACTCAGTTTCATTTTCCGGTGGCAAAGTGAAGAGCAGTTCAAACTCTCCATGCGGTCCGGCCAGGAAAATCCAAAGCGGCAACTGACCGGCCTGGCTGATGCGTTGGGCGTCCGGATGGACATAGGCGTTCAGAGGTGTTTGAAGCTGGAAACCAACCGCATTAGTTTCCATCAAATTCGCCAGTGCGTGGAAAAACCCGTCGCTGGTATCGATGCAACTGCTACCCAACCTGCGTACCAACGCGCCAGCATCGAGGCGGGGAGTGGGCCGGTAATGCACTGCCTGGCCTGTTGCACCGAACAACATTGTAAAGGCATAGGCGCTGCCCAATCCCATGGGGCCGGAGGCGTACAAGAGGTGTCCGGCGCGGGCGCCTTTGCGACTGATAAGGGGTTCGCCCGGCGGGATGATCCCGACGGCTGTGCCGCCCATTTGCCAGCAGGAAGAGGTATTGGTATCACCGCCCAGCACGTACACGCCCATGGCCTGGCAGGCGGCGGCAATGCCTTTTTGCAGGGCGCTTAATTTCTCGGGAGGGAAATTAGGAGGCAAGTTCTCAGACAGCAACAGGCCCAACGGACGAGCGCCAACGGCAGCCAGATCGCTCAGGTTAACGGCCACCGTCATCCAGCCAATGTGTTCGGGATCGGAGTAGAGTCCGGTTTGGATCTCTTCGGCAATGCAGTCGGTCGTAAGTGCCAGGGTGCTGCCATCTGCCACTTGGATCAGTTCGGCGTCGCTTTCCAGGAATTGGTTGCGTTGTTCCGGTGAGCGTGGGAATGGATAGCCGATTTGGCGCAACAATTGGTTTTCCAGTAATGACACCGACATATGGTTTCGTCGTCTGTTCTGTCAGGCGACAAACAAAGATAACCGGGCTGAAAAGGGAAGGGGTATGATGGAGGTCAGGTAGTATGGTGATAAAAACCCCCTCCCTCTCATACTCCCCCCCCTTCTTCGGATTCAACCAAAGCCTCGCTGGCACTTCCACCAGGCGGTAGGTAAAGTAAGACACCACCAGCATCAGCGCGACGAACCCAAAACAATATAACCAGGCGCCCATCAGATCAGGGGGCGGCGGTGGCGCAGTCGGGGCCGCCGGATGCAGGTACGCCTGTATCTTCCCTATGGTAAACAAGAGCGGTTGATGCACCAGATAGATAGAAAACGACCAGTCGCCCAGACGCTGGAGCGGTGTGGTGGCGAATATCTTGTTGATTCCCTCACTTCCATAGGCGCCCGAGAGCAGTATGAACGGGAAAAAGCTGAGCGCAAAAATGTCTGCCAGCTCAAAATGCATGCATACAAAACTGGCCAGCGTGAGGCCCGCCAACACATACCCATTGCCCAAAAAGGCTTTGCCCCAACCCTTTTTAAATCCTTCATACAGCATCATGCCCAGCACAAACCCACACAAACACCTCAAAATCCCGTACTGATAGGCAACATTAACCGAATGCCAGACCGGATCCACCCGAACAAAGGGAATCTCGGGAGGGATCGTCACAATGGGCACGATCCAGAACGTAATGACCAGATACCCGCCAAAACAAAGGAAGGCTGTAATCGCTTTCCCATAGGCGCCCAGCCGCATGAAAGGGCCCACCAGAAATGGAAATACCATATACGCCCACCATTCCGTACTGATCGACCAGGAAGCATGATTCCAGGAAAACCAGTCATGAAAATTCATGGAATGCAGCAGGGTCAGGTTCGTCAGAATGGAATAGCCGCTGTTCTGGTTTTCCACCACATCGGGAGGCAACCCCATTTTTCCGGCCACGTAAAAGAGCAGGATGGTGTATAGCAACGTCACAAAATGCAGGGGATACACCCTGGCAAAACGGGCAATGGTGAATTTTCTGAATTGTGCGCCGGATACCTCCCCGGAAAACCACTTCCCGTATACATGGCACATGATAAATCCGCTGAGGATAAAAAAGAAATCCACCATCAGATAGGTATGGTGCAACAAGCCGGAGGATTCGTGTGGAATGAGCGGATTTTGCATTTGCATGATGTTCACGTGAAAGATGACCGTCAACATTGCCGCAATGCCCCTGAGCGGGGTCAGGTTGGATAAATAGGGTACCGGATTCATAGGAAGATTGTTTTTTCTGATTTTTGTCCTGTAAAATCAATTTGAGCCGAACAAACATACCAATATATCGCATATTTTCGAATAAAAAATCTGACCATTGGAATAGTATACAATAGCATGATGGATCGGGATGACCAACATAATAGGACTCAATGTTACCGGGCAATCCTGCTCATTATCACAAAAAGGCCATGCGGTGTTTACCGTAAGCAAGGTGCTCACTCCCACGGCAAATACCACATGGCCTTTAAAACATTAAACGTGGAGGGCGACCACGAGGGTCGCCGCTGCACGGATCAGGGCGACCACGAGGGTCGCCCCTGCAGGACCTGATCAAACCCTTCAAACCCCTCAAACCCTTCAAACCCCTCAACCCTCGGCGGCTAAACCCGCCGGTACGGGTTGGGCGCTACCTCCATCCGCCGCCCAAGGCACGGTAAATATTCACCTTGGCGTCCAGTTGTTTCATTTTGATTTCTACCACATCCATTCTGGCCTCCAAAGCTTCACGCTGAGTGAGCAGTACTTCGCCATAGTCGGCCCGTGCAGAGTTAAACAGGGTATTGGCAATCTGGGTTGACTGGTTTAAGATCTCTACCTCCCGGTTTTTGATCGCATAACTCTGGTTGAAGTTCTGCACCTTGGATAGCTGATTCAACACATCCGTATAAGCATTTAAAATGGACTGCTCGTAACGGTAAACGGCTTGTATCTGCTGCGCAGTGGCACTGTTGTATGCCGCATAAAGGGCGTTTTTATTGATTAACGGCGCCATCAGATCTCCGGCCAGATTGAACAGGATGGAATGTGGATTTACCAGATACACCGGGTTGAATGCCTGAAAACCCAGATCAGCCCGAATGCCCAGCGAGGGCAGGAAATTAGCCCGGGCTACCTGAACATCCAGCCTGGAGGCTGCCAATTGCAATTCCGCCTGGCGGATATCCGGGCGGTTCAACAACAACTGTGCAGGGATACCGACCGGAAAGCTGTCCATGGGCATTTCCAGGTATCGGTCGGAACTCCGAACCACCGGCCTGGGCATGCGTCCGGTAAGGAAATTGATGTTGTTTTCCGTTTCCGTTATGCGCTGCCGGATACTGAACCGAAGGTTTTGCGTATTGAGCAACTGAGCCTCGAAACGGTTAACGGCCAGCTGGGTTACTCTTGCCGCATCCTTTTGTTGCCGTACTACTTTCAGGGCGTTCGACTGGATATCAATGTTTTGATCAATGATTTTCAACAAGTTATCCATGGCCAGCAATTCATAGTACGACTCGGCAATTTCGGCGATCAGATTGGTGACCATGAAATTTTTACCCTCCGTTCCGGCCAGATAGCGCATCATTGCGGCCTTTTTGGCATTGCGCAGCTTTTTCCAAATATCGATTTCCCAGGAAGCCGTAAGTCCCAGAGAAAAATCCTGCAGCGGCTCAGGGAAGGCCTTGCCGGGCTTGATCTCCAACTGCTCTTCCAATGCGCCAAAACGGGTGTACCGCCCTGGTTTTTCCGTGGCTATGCCTGCGCCCATGTTGACAAAGGGCTGGTATTCCCCTTTTCTGGCGCGCACCTCGTTTTTCAGGATTTCAATCTCCTGCAATACAATGTTCAGCTCCTGGTTGTTTTGCAAAGCGGTATCGATCAGCGCCACCAGATTGCTGTCGGCAAAATAGGTTCTCCAGTTCAGATCTGCAACATTCCGGGCATCTTCCTGCCGTCCGGAGTAGGCCGAAGGGACTGTTTTGTTTTCCTGTTTCAGCACTACCTGAGGCGCTTTACAGCTCCCGATCAACAGGAGCAGCACCATTCCTCCTGCCAGGAGGCCTATTGATTTATTTCTCATTTGCATTCCTTTTCCGTTTAGCGATTTTTAAGAGTACGTTGAGTTTCTGGATCTTTTTGAGCAGGGAGGCTTCAGAGTCCCCCTCCACGATATCTTCCGTGAGCGGATTCTGATCTTCGTCCTGAATCAGTTTTCTGCCTTCCGACATTTTTCCAAAAACATAGTACAGTCCGGGCACTACAATAACCCCGAAAATGGTACCCAGCAACATACCGCCGAGCGAAGAGGAGCCAATAGTGCGGTTACCTACGGCGCCGGCTCCAGTTGCCCTCACGAGGGGCACCAAGCCGGCAATAAAGGCGAAAGAAGTCATCAAAATGGGTCGGAACCTCGTTCTGGCGCCTTCCACGGCAGCCTCGATCAGCGTGGCGCCCTGGTTGTGCTTCTGAATGGCAAATTCGACAATCAACACCGCGTTTTTACCCAACAAACCCACCAGCATGATCATGCCGATCTGGGCGTAGATGTCGTTGTTCAAACCCATCAGTTTCAACAACAGGTAGGAACCGAAAATACCCGCCGGCAGCGACAACAGTACGGCAAACGGAATAAGGAAACTTTCGTACTGGGATGCCAGTACCAGGTACACGAAAATGAACACGATGATGAACACATACAAGGCTTCGTTGCCGCGGTTGGCCTCGTCGTAGGAAAGTCCTTCCCAGGCAATATCGTAGCCGTGCGGCAGGGTTTCTTTGGCCACTTCCCGGATGGCCTCGATGGCTTCGCCGGGGGTGTG
>DLXL01000363.1:13853-19407 GCA_003448025.1 Saprospirales bacterium
GGCCTCGATGGCTTCGCCGGTGGTGTAGCCCTGGGCGGGCACCCCGCGGATGGCCGAAGAGGTGTACAGGTTGAAACGTGTGATCTCGTTCGGGCCCTGCGTTTTGCGCATGGTGGCAAAAGCAGAATAGGGCACCATTTCTTCCCGGTCGTTTTTCACGTACAGGTTCAAAATATCAGAGGGCAAGCGACGGTATTCCGGACCGGCCTGGGTATACACTTTGTAGAAGGCATTGAAGCGGGTGAAACCCTGTTCGTAGGTACTGCCGATCAGAATATTCAGGTTTTCCATGGCCGTATGGATGGAAACGCCTTTCTGCATGGCCTTTTCGTTGTCGATCTGAATCTCGTATTGCGGATAGTTGGCCGCATAAAAAGTAAACAGGCCCGACAACTCCTTGCGTTTTTTCAGGGCATCCATAAAGGCGATGTTCACCCGGTCGAGTTCCTGGTAATCCACGGTACTGCTTTTATCCAGCAAACGCAGGGAGAAACCATCAGAAGAGCCATAGCCCGGCACGGCCGGCGGCTCGAAGTATTCCACTACAGCGCCCAGGTCTTTGGTTTTTTCCTCCAGTTCTTCAATCACTTCCTTGGCCGAATGGTGACGGTGTTCCCAGTCTTTGAGGTTGATCAAACAGGTGCCGGCATTGGAACCGCGGCCCTCTGTGAGGATCTCATAACCGGCCAAAGAGGTAACGGATTGAATGTCTTCGATCTCCTCGGCAATTTTCTGCAGCTGTCTGGACACCTCGTTGGTGCGTTCCAGCGTACTGCCCGGAGGGGTTTGCACGATGGCATAGATCTGCCCCTGGTCTTCGTTGGGAATAAAGCCTGTGGGCAGGGATTCGTTGATCTTGAAGATGCCCAGACCAAAAGCGAATAACATACCGTAGGTGATCAAACGCCTGTCCACAATCAGGCGCATCAATCCGGTGTACTTGTAGGTGACGCGCTCAAAAATCCGGTTGAACCACAGAATAAACCGGTCAATAGGCGTCATTTTTCGAATTTTGCCGTTGTGCGGGTTTTTCAGGATCATGGCGCACAACACCGGCGTGAGCGTGAGTGCCACCACCCCCGACAGGATGATGGAGCTGGCCATGGTGATGGAGAACTGACGGTAGAATACGCCCACCGGACCGGTCATGAATGCAATGGGCACGAATACCGCCGTCATGATCAGGGTAATGGCAATTACCGCCCCGCTGATCTCGCCCAACACCTTTTGCACCGCCTGATAGGGCGATATGTGTTCCTGTTCCATCTTGGCGTGCACGGCCTCCACCACCACAATGGCATTATCCACCACAATACCGATGGCGAGCACGAGTGCGAACAGGGTGATCAGGTTGATGGTGAGGCCGAACATCTGCATAAATACAAAGGCCCCTACCAGCGACACCGGCACGGCAATAATGGGAATAAGCGTAGAACGCCAGTCGCCCAGGAACAGGAACACCACCAGCGCCACCAGCACAAAGGCCTCCGCCAGGGTGTGCATTACCTTGTCGATGGAAGCATCCACGAACTTGGATACATCGTAGTTGATCTCGAGTTCCATACCCGGAGGGAAGTCTTTTTTAAGTTCCTCCAGTTTTTCCTTGGATTTGGCAATCACCTCGCTGGCATTGGTACCGAAGTTCTGTTTCAAGACAATGGAAGCAGAGGCATAACCGTCCTTGTTGGAATAGATATCGAAAAATTCGCTGCCCAGTTCCACTTCTGCCAGGTCTTTCAAGCGAAGGATCTCCCCTTCCGGATTGGCCCGAACGATGATATTTTCGTATTCCTCTGGTTTGTTGAAACGGCCTTTATAAGAAAGGGTGAATTCCAGGGATTGCGCCTGTTTGCCGGATGCCTGCCCCAAACGACCCGGACGACCGATGATGCTTTGCTCCTCCATGGCTTTCATCACTTCTTCGGTGGAAACGTTGTACGCGCGCATACGGTCGGGCTTGAGCCAAACGCGCATGGCGTAGGTGCGGCTGCCCAGGATTTGGGCGCGACCCATACCCTTGATCCGTTGCAGTTCCGGGATAATGTGTACGCTGGCGTAGTTGTACAGGAACTTTTCATCGGCGTTTTTGTCCGTGCTGTACAGGTTCACGTACATCAACATACTGGGCTGGATGGGCGTGATGATGATCCCTTCCCGCTGCACCAGGGGCGGAAGGTTGTTCATGATGGCGTCCACCCTGGTTTTTACGTTCACTACCGCCGCGTTGGGGTCGGTACCCGGTTCGAAGACGATCTGAATGGTCGCCTCGCCCGCACTGGTGGCATCGGAGGTGAGGTAGAGCATACCCTGAACGCCGTTGATGGCGCGTTCCAGTGGGATGAGGGTAGATTCAACGAGTACCTGCGCACTTGCGCCCGGGTACGCGATGAATATGTTCACGCGCGGCGGCGTGATGTCCGGAAATTGAGAAATCGGCCTTGTCTTGATGGCCAGAAGGCCCAGAAAAACCACTGCCAGCGAGATGGAAATGGCAAGAACCGGCCGTTGTATGAATTTACTAAACATGGTAAATTTTTTAGAGGTTCTTGCGGATTATTCCGCCCGCAGGTTTTGCATCTCCTGCACTACTGAGTAGAATGGCTTCTGCTCGAATTTGATCACATCGCCGTTTTTTACTTTGCGGATGCCTTCTACCAGAATTTTTTCTGTTGGCGTTAAACCGGCAGACACCGCGTAGATGTGTGGCATTTCATGGGCAACGGCAATCTCCCGGGCGTTGATTTTGCCGGTTTCATCTACCACGTACACGAATTTTTTATCGAGGATTTCGTAGGTGGCCGATTGTGGCACCAGGGTAGCATTTTTTACAGGAACCGGCATCAGGATCTTACCCGTTTCGCCGTGGCGCAGGAGTCCTTTAACATTGGGAAAAGTGGCTCGGAAAGCTATGTTGCCTGTTTCGTTGTTGAAATCGCCTTCGATGGTTTCGATCACGCCTTCTTCATCGAAGATCTCGTTGTTGGCGAGCTGTAGTTTCACTTTTGGTGCTTTACCAGATTGTGCTTTTTTGGCGTAGGTGATGTATTCTGCCTCCGGCACATTGAAATACACCCAGAGTTTGCTGTTGTCGGAAAGGGTAGTGAGCAGTTCTCCTTCATCGAGCAGACTGCCCTTTCGGATGTCGTTGAAACGGCCTACAATGCCATCGAACGGCGCGCGGATTTCGGTGAAGCCCAGGTGTGCCTTGGCCAGTTCGTATTCGGATTTTACTTTTTGCAGTTTGGCGTTGGCCAGGGCCAGCTCGTTTTTGGAAACGATGTTGCTATCCGCCAGTGCTTTGGTATTTTGGTATTCAATTTCGGTAAAATTGAGTTCGGCCTGAGCCTTCTGGGCTTCAGCCTGATACACAATAGGCATGATCTGAAACAACAGTTGTCCTTTTCTGACAAGTTGTCCTTCATCTACATAGATATGCTGCAGATACCCTTTTTCCAGCGCACGCAGTTCAATATGCTGGATGGATCGGATCTGACAAACGTAATCGCTCAACAACACCGTGTCTTTTTGAATGGGATTGGTGACAACGAAAATGGATTCTTCATGATGGGTGGGATGTTCCTGCTTGCAGTGGACTAAAATGATGGCCAAAAGAGGCAGGGTAAACCTGATAAACTTCATCTTGGATAGTATTTATGATAAGTGGTTGGATGGCGGTAGAAGCCGGCGGATAAAAGGAGCCGGGCCTGGCACAGGGATCAAAAGCCTTTTACGCAGGGAGTTGTATGGCAACTCTCCGGCAAACTGAGCCAGATGCGGATGGTGGGAATCCCGGTTGGAGGATAGATAAATGGACTGCGGGGGTGACTGACCGTCAACCCGACACTACGGCACTATCCCTTGGCAGGGAGCAGCTCAGGACAAGTAACCCTGATAGGAATGGAAAAGGATAAACATGGCAGGCGCATGAAAGGAGTTGAGCAGGTTGACCTGCGACTGCCGGATGGATGCGGACTGACCAATGCAGCCGGCGAAACATGAATGGAATTCGGCAAATGCGCTGCCAAAGAAGGGCTGACACCCCGAAGGAAGATGGTCGCCGCCGGGGCCAAAGCCCGAGCCGGATAGATCTTCCGGGCCGCATGATTCATCGGCCGGTTCTGTTTCTGCTTCCAGCACTTGCTCGATGCTGCACAACTGGCCAGGCAACGGAGCCTCCCCACTCATCCGGGCAAGGGCGTTCGAACCGAACATGCCGGTGAACAGAAGAACAAAGAGGGATTGTAAGAGCAGGCGGTTCATGTAGCTATACAGAAACAGGGTGCAAAAGTATCACCTTATCCATCTGATAGCATAAGAAGGGGTAATATAACCTTTTGTTAATGGGACCATTATGGCGATTACGTTGGACCGTTTTTACGAAGATCAATTTTGTTGGGGAATGTGCACAGCCAACCCAATATCCCGCTTCTAGTGGTGAACCAACCTAGTTCCTAAAAAACTAAAGGTTGCTTTTGGCGCCTGATTTCGTTGTTTATCGCATATTATGGCCATGATAATGCATTCATATTAATCCAAATTTTCCCGCATTCCCTTACTCAATGCTTCCAGCTCCGCAAAGCTTACCCCCTGCCGGCTTCCCTGTTCGATCCTAAGCATAATTGTAACAGCTTTGTGCAAACCAACAAACTCCAACTGAGGTCGGAAACCGTGAGCCACTCGATAGATAGCTTCCCGGTCTGCTCGGACCAGCGCTTCCTTTAGTCTATTGATTTCAATAGGGTATTGGGCTTCAAATTTATCCAGAAAATACTGCATCTGCACTTCATCGCCGTCACAGAAATCTTCCAGAAAACGAAGGTCATAATCCGGATAACGTGACCTGATATTTTGCTGAGACGCTTTTTCTGAGGGGGTCGCCTGTTTGGAATCATGTTCCTGAAGATTCAGTACAGATTCAATGATACGCGCTAATTGGGCCGGTTTAAATGGTTTTCCCAGGTGCCGGTTCATGCCGGCATGTAGCGCATGGTCAATTTCTTCGGGCGTAGCCGATGCCGTAAGCGCGATGATGGGAATCTCATTGGAAAGGTTTTTTCGAATGAACCTGGTGGCTTCCAGACCGCTCATTTCCGGCATTTGCATATCCATCAGAATGAGGTCGAAGGATTGCTGTTTCAGCCAATCCAACACTTCCTTACCATTGACAGCTTCCTTGATTTCCGCGTTTTCAAAATGACGCAACAGGGCTTCAGTGGCAATTTCGCGATTGAGCGCGTTGTCGTCGGCCAGCAGTACGCGGAGTTTTTGGGCAAAAAACAAGGATTCCGCCGCTGGTTTCTGTTCCAGGGCTGCCACATCCGCCGGGGGAAACTCGATAGTAAAGGAAAACACCGTGCCTTTACCCGACTCACTCTCCACCTGAATATCCGAACCGTGCAGTTGCACCAATTCACGGGCAATACTCAAGCCCAGACCTGTACCGCCAAAACGCGCGGAGGTATCCTCTGAGGCTTGCAGAAAGCTTTCGAAAATGCTGCTCAGTTTGAAGGCCGGAATACCTATACCGGTGTCGGTAACTGTAAACTGCAGCGCA
>DLXL01000185.1 GCA_003448025.1 Saprospirales bacterium
GCGGGTTCAGCCGCCGACCTCCTCGCGTACTGTCTAGTTTAGCCGCCGCTTCAAATGCTAGGGGTTTTAATAGAGGTAAAACTTTATGGTAGAAAGCGGCGGCTGAACCCGCCGGTACGAGAGGGTCGGCGGCTAAACCCGCCGGTACGAGGTGTGTGTGTATCGGCGGCTAAACCCGCCGGTACGGGGAGGGCTACTCCGTTTTACTCCACGGCGCAGCACTCCGTTGCTTGCCACTTAACAACAAATACATCACCGGTATCACAAACAAAGTCAAAATCAAAGAGAACAGCAAACCGCCTACTACCACTACGCCCAAGCCTATACGACTCGTACTGGCCGCGCCCAGCGACATGGCAATGGGCAGGGCGCCCAACGCCGTGGCCAGGGTGGTCATGAGAATCGGGCGCAGGCGTGCCTGCGCGGCCTCCCAAACGGCCTGACTCTTGGGCATGCCGGCGTCGCGTTTCTGGTTGGCAAATTCCACAATAAGGATACCATTCTTGGTCACCAAACCAATCAGCATGATCATCCCGATCTGGGAGAAAATGTTGAAGGTATTGCCGGTAGCCCACAAACTCAGGTACGCGCCCGCAATAGCCAGCGGAACCGTCAGCATAATAATGAGCGGATCCCGGAAACTTTCAAACTGGGCAGCCAGGATGAGGTAAATGAGCATCAGGGCCAGCAGGAAAGCAAAAGAGGTGTTGCCGCTGCTCTCACGGAAATCGCGGGAAGGGCCGCTCAGGTCGGTCTGGAACGACTCGTCCAGCACACTGGCAGCAATGCGTTCCATGGCTTCAATGCCCTCGCCCAGGGTTTTGCCTGGCGCCGGGGCCGCGCTGATGGTGGCGGATTTGTAGCGGTTGTGGTGATACAATTGCGGTGGATTGCTGGTTTCCTCAAACTTCACAATGTTATCCAGCTGCACCATTGCACCGCGGTTGTTGCGCACATAGAGCGAGGCCAGATCCAGCGGCTCATCGCGATTGGCACGGTCAACCTGACCAATCACCTGATATTGACGGCCGTTTTGCAGGAAATACCCAAAACGCCTGCCGGAAAGCGCCAGTTGCAGGGTTTGGCTCACGTCCAGCACACTCACGCCCAGTTCGGCGGCCTTGAGGCGGTCTATGATAACCTGCAATTCCGGTTTGTTGAACTTCAGGTTTACGTCTACGTTGGCAAAAGTGGGATCCTTGCGGGCTTCATCCAGGAACTTGGGAATAACCGCCTTCAGCTTTTCAAAATCCAGGGTCTGTATCACAAATTGCACCGGCAGGCCACGCCCGAAACCAATGGTAATGGTTTCTTCCTGGGATGGAAACATGCGTGCTTCCGGCATTTTGCGGGTCATGGAGAGCAGTTGGTTGTAAATTTCCATCTGACTCCGCTCGCGCTCCTGCGGGTCGGTAAGCAGCAAACTCACAAAACCGGAGTTGGTGCTGGCAGCACCAAAACCCGGAGCCGTGATGCCGAATACCATGCTTTTTTCCGGAATAGAATCCATCAGTTTTTGCGATAACCCGTAAATAATGGACTCCATCTTATCGTAATCGGTGCCTTCCGGTCCGGTCACATTGGTGCGGATCAGACTGCGGTCTTCCAGTGGCGCCAGTTCGCTTTTGATTTGTCCCTGAAAATACCAGATCATGCCAAAACATGCCACCAGCAAGCCCAGGCTCAGCCACTTGAAATGCATGAAAGAGCGCAGGCTATTGCCGTAAATGCGCTCCATACCTGCAAAAAACGGCTCGGTTACGGTGTAAAACCAGCCGTGGGTTTTCACATTACCGCCCAGTTTAACGTTGAGTACTGGTGTGAGGGTAAGGGATACAAAGGCTGAAATCAATACCGCGCCGGCCACCACAATGCCGAATTCCCGGAACAATCGCCCGGTAAAACCCTGCAAAAAGATCACAGGAATGAACACCACGGCCAGGGTAATGGAGGTACTGATTACCGCAAAAAAGATCTCTTTGGTGCCTTCCCGCGCTGCCGTCCACTTATCCATGCCGGCCTCGCGTTTTTTAAAGATATTCTCCGTTACCACAATCCCGTCGTCTACCACCAGACCCGTTGCCAGTACAATGGCCAGCAGCGTTAACACGTTGATACTGAAGCCAAAAAGCCACATCAGGAAGAACGCGCCGATCAGTGAAACTGGAATATCAATCAAAGGGCGCAGAGCAATGATCCAGTTGCGGAAGAACAGGTAAATGATCAATACCACCAGTCCGATGGCAATGAACAAAGTTTCGGTGACCTCACTGATGGCCCGCCGGATGAAGCGGCTTTTGTCAATGCCCACGTTCATCACAATGTCGGCTGGCAGTTCCTTCTCAATCTGCTCATAGCGGCGATAAAACTCATCTGTAATTTCCACCCAGTTGCTGCCGGGTTGCGGAATAATGGCCAGCGAAACGCCTTGAACCAAATTCCGTCGGGCGCCGGTTTCTTCATTTTCCGGTCCGAGTATAGCCTCGCCAATGTCGCGGAAACGAATGGTACTTCCGGCGCTTTGGCGTATGATCATGTTGTTAAAATCGTCTTCAGTTTGCAGTCTTCCGAAGGTTTTTACGGTCATTTCCGTGGCGTCGCCGCGCACCTTACCGCCTGGTAATTCCACGTTTTCACGCGAAAGGGCAGTCAGTACATCCTGAGCTGTGAGTCCGTATTTTACCATTCTGGCCGGGTCCATCCACAGGCGCATGGCAGGTAATTTGGAGCCAAAAACATTCACGGCAGATACCCCAGGAATGGTTTGGATTTTTTCTCTGATCACGTTTTCGGCGTAATCAGACAACTCCATAATGCTGCGGGTACTACTTTGGATAGGAACAAAAAGAATGGGATCGCCACTGGCATCTGCTTTTGTAACCACAGGTGGTGCATCAATATCCTGGGGCAGATTGCGTTGAGCCTGGCTTACTTTGTCGCGCACATCGTTGGCCGCTTGTTCCAGGTCAACCCCGAGGTCAAACTCTACTGTAATGTTGCTGTTACCCAGGGCCGAGGAGCTGGAAATGGTGCGAATGCCTGCAATTCCATTAATAGCTCGTTCCAGAGGTTCGGTTACCTGACTTTCTATCACTTCGGCGTTAGCGCCGGTATAGTTGGTGCGCACCGTAATATTAGGCGGGTCAATGGCGGGATACTCCCGAACGCCCAAAAAAGTATACCCAACTGCGCCGAAAAACACAATCAGGATACTCATTACAGTGGCAAATACCGGCCGACGAAGCGAAAAATCAGGTAAACTCATAAAACGCAAAAAAAAGCAATAACCATTATCAAGTAGCCCCAGCGGGGCGCTCACATTTGCAGCCCCAGCGGGGCGTCAATATTTGTAGCTAAGGTCGGAAATGGTTCATAAACCGGGGAATAAATTTGTTTTAGAGCTCGTAGGTTTTAGACCTCGTAGGTTTTGAAAACCTACGAGGTCTAAAACCTACGAGGTCTGGCAGGATGCATTAAGATGTTTCTTTTTCTTCAAGGGATCTGTTTCGCAAATCTACATTAACCAGAATGGCTGCTGACAGAAAGAATAGTGAACCAATTTTATCAGTTTCAATAAAATCGTTCATCAGCATCAGGATATTAATCAGCACAAAACACAATAGCGCAGAAAGCAAAGCAACCCGGATGCGTTGGTCAGTGGTTTGATGATAAACTTTTTCGCCACGGAGCATAACCACCACACAAAACAGCATGAAGAAAAACAAGCCTGGCAGCCCTTCTTCCACGGCCATCATCAGAAAATAATTGTGCGTACTGCTCCGTTCGGGGTTATCGGATACATAAGTACGGAAACTGGTAACCGTATAGTTTTTATAATAGGTATAAAATGTAGCCGGTCCGAATCCCAGCCAGGGACGTTCCTGTACCATATAACTGGCTGCTACCCATCGGTATACACGTTCCATTGTGGATATATCTTCCAGTTTGGTGGTAGCTTCCAACAAACGATCGAACCGTTGGTGGGTGATGGTTCTTTCAAATTCGGGGGCAAACAGGAGCCAGTTGTTATTGGTATTCAGAAAAACCGCAAAACCGGCAAAAAAAAGTGCTGCAGCCACCAACGCGCCTTTCATCCAACGCATTCGAACAACCCAATATACCCCAACAACCAGTACCAGAGCCCCGTAAGCCGCTCTGGTATAGGCAAAATTGATTCCGATCAGCAGCACCAGAACCCCTAGCACCAGCCACCACCAGGCCCCTGAAAAACGCCGGTACCAGTAAGTGCCATACCACACAAAAGGCAAAAAAATAGCCAGTAAACAGGCATACATGACGTGATTTCGGAAGAAAGGCTCCAGGCATCCGTTAATAGATTCAAAGGAAAATCCATATCCGGCATGCCGAACCACCACAGAAATCGTTACCAGAAAAAGGGGTACAAAAAACCACCACATCAGGGCCTTAAAATCACGCTCCTCGTTTAAAAAACGACCGGCCCAGAAATAAAAAACGATGACATACCAGCCTTTAGCCAGCATAGATTTGACTGAGATAAGCAGGTTCTGGGAAGTAGCCACGGTAATCATCAGCCAGAACAAATGTGCAAACAAGACCAGTGTAACCGGGTGCCGGAAAAAACGAACATCCACTTTACGCCAGTTTTGTGGAAACCAGATCAATCCCGCCAGGGTAAGCACCCACATTAAAGGCTCGGAAGGCAAATCAGTGGCTAATCCGCCAGGCAGCGCTACCTCTGTGGAAATAGGAATGCAACCCAGCATCAGGAAAAACACTTTCCGGAAATCCACCAACGCCAACCACAACAATCCCACCCCAAATGGCGCCAGTGTAATATACGGCATCTCCCAAGCCAGGCCAACCATGATGCACAGCAAACTCATAACAATAAACGCTACCACCAGTCGTCCTTGCGGATGACTTTCCGGAACGGAAAATAAGCGGTTGACGAGTTTTAGCATGGATGGTGTTATTTATTGGTCATTGGGGAGTCATTTATGGGTCATTTATGGTTCATTGGGATGTCATTTAGGTCTCATTTATGGGGCCATTTATGGGTCATTGAGGAGTCATTTAGGGGGCCATTTAGGGTCATTGGGGAGTCATTTAGGGGGCTTTTGGCTACTTAAGCTCAGCGTGGGTTGTAATATTGAGAGTAGCGAAAGGTATGAGTGAGGCAGAGGGGTGGGTTTAGGACAGGTTCTGCAAATA
>DLXL01000004.1:0-2425 GCA_003448025.1 Saprospirales bacterium
TCTGTTTTTTTTTTTTTCATTTCTTTTTTTGCGCTTCTCTGTTAAATCTCCCCTTTATCCCTCTCCGCGCCTCTGCGGTAAAAATTCCCCTCTCTACATCTCCGCGTCTCTGCGGTAAAAATTCCCATTCTCTGAAAAAACCATCGTAAAATTGCCCTCTCTGCGTCTCCGCGTCTCTGCGGTAAAAACATCTTACTAACTCTCCTATGTCGCAATCTGCCACACCCCAAACCATCAAACTATCCACTGCCACCTACATCGTTGCCGGGAGCATGATTGGCTCCGGTATTTTCATTGTAAGCGCCGATATGGGTCGGGTGCTGGGTAGTCCGTTTTTGTTGTTGCTGGCCTGGGTGCTTACCGGGGTGATGACGCTGATTGCCGCCTTGTCGTACGGCGAGTTGGCGGGCATGTTTCCCAAGAGTGGCGGGCAATACCAATACCTCAAGGAGATGTATGGCGAGATGGTGGCGTTTTTATTTGGCTGGGCCATGTTTGCGGTGATACAGAGCGGCACCATTGCGGCAGTAGCAGTAGCGTTTGCCAAATTCACAGGCGTTTTGATACCTGCGGTGGGCCCGGATAATATCCTGGCCGATCTTGGTTTTGTTAAAATATCGGCGGCGCAGTTGCTGGCTATTGTGTCTTTGCTGATACTTACCTGGCTCAACACGCGCGGCCTGCGCACGGGCGCGTTCGTGCAGGATACCCTCACGGTGGCCAAAGCTTTGTCGCTCGGTCTGCTCATCATCCTGGGGCTGCTCATTTACCGCAATCCGGAGGTGGTATCCCTGAATTTCGGCAACTTTTTTGCCCAAACCAATGGAGGTCCGATAGGCTGGCTGGCCATTGGCTCGGCCCTGGGTGTGGCTATGGTGGGTTCATTGTTCAGCTCGGATGCCTGGAACAACGTAACGTTTATTGCCGGGGAAATTGAAAACCCCAAACGTAACGTGCCGCTGGCTTTGGCGATGGGTGTGATCGGCGTAACGGCCTTGTACCTGCTGGCCAACCTGGCCTACCTCTCTATCCTGCCTTTCTGGGGCGATGCTGCCGGCGCAGATGTGATGACACGCGGTATGCAACACGCCACCCAGGACCGCGTAGGCACTGCTGCGCTTACGGCCATGCTGGGCGCTACGGGTGGCATTCTCATGGCGGTGATCATTATGATCTCCACCTTTGGCTGCAACAACGGTCTGGTGCTTTCCGGATCACGTTTGTATCAATCCATGGCCATGGACGGGTTGTTTTTCAATAAAATGAAAGACCTCAACGCCAACGGAGTGCCCGGTTTTGCACTTTGGATCCAATTTGCCTGGTGCGCAGTACTTTGTCTCTCCGGCAAATACGGGGACTTGCTGGATTACGTGATGTTTGCCGTGATGCTCTTTTACATCCTTACCGTGGCCGGTATATTCATCCTGCGCCAAAAACGGCCCGATATAGAACGACCCTACAAAGCTTTTGGCTACCCGGTGTTGCCTGCTTTGTACATCGTACTGGCGGCATTGTTTACCGTGAATTTGTTGTTCACCAAGCCGCAGTTTACAGTGCCGGGGTTGGTCATTGTAGGCTTGGGCTTCCCACTTTACTGGTGGGCCAAACGCGGGGATAACCGATAAAGAATAAGGTTTATTTAACCACAAAGGCATTTAAGGGCACATTTTTTTTGAACCACAAAGGCACATAAGGGCACTAAGTAAATTAGGATGGAAGTTCCCTAAATTGTTCATTTACAAAGGTTTTAATACCTTCGTTAATAATATTGGTTACATTGAAGTTCACCATAATTCCTTTGGGCACTTCAAGTAACTTCATGTAAGTCAGTAATTGTGCCTCATGGATTGGGAGCAAGGCGGTTACTGCTTTTAATTCAACAATCATTGCTTTTTCAAGTACAAAGTCGCAGCGCAGGTCAACACCTACATCAATTCCTTTGTACTGAAGCGGAATCTGAAAGTTTGATTCATGTATGATACCTCGAATGGACAATTCCTGTTTTAAACATTTGTGATAAACATTTTCAAGCAGACCTGGTCCAATTTGTTTGTGTACTTCAATGCAAGCTCCAAGGAATTGATAGGTGAGCTCTTTTAAGTGGTTTTTTGTTAGTGGGTGCATAAAAAAGTTTGGTTTTAAAAGAAGATTCAAAAACTTAGTGCCCTCAAGTGCCTTTGTAGTTCAACAAAAACTTCGTGCCCTTAAATGCCTTTGTGGTTCAACAAAAAATTAGAGAAAACAAATGACTTTGTGGTTCAAAAAACAATTATTACAAAAAAAAAAATTAAAAGAAATAAATAGTATTATAAAAAAAAAAAAAAAAAGTAAATATAAAAAAGATTAAAAAAACTTATTTAAATTTTCAACAAAAAAATAAAAAAAAAAGAAAAGATAAAATATAAAAAAAAAAAAAAAACTAAAA
>DLXL01000004.1:2515-12864 GCA_003448025.1 Saprospirales bacterium
AAAATGCCTTTGTGGTTCAATAAAAACTTCGTGCCCTCAAATGCCTTTGTGGTTCAACAATCCTTTGTCATTTCGACAAGTGATACATGAAATTAGGACTTTCATTTGATAAATCCAAATGCTAACAGATAAATACCCTCCCGTTCACTTTCTCTTTTTACATATTATTCTTGATTTATACGTTGTGCGGTGAATATTCAACTGAGCGGAAAAGGACGGATAATTGAAATGTCTTCAATTAGCTAACAACATATAATTTCTACACCCTGGCTAAACTTTCAACTTTGATGCAAGTCCATCTATTTTCACCAACCGATCTTAGTTTATGCCAAAAACAATCTTTTTTCTGCTCGGTTTGCTGAGCGCACAGAATGCCTTTACCCAATGGTACCAAACTGGTCAACCCGCCGACCTGATGATTTCAGGTGTGGATTTTAACCAAACAGGTGCCTGGTTTAATCACCCCAATGGATTAGCTTCAGATGACACCCATTTACTGGTTTGCGACCGTTTCAACAACCGCATATTAGTGTGGAATTCATTGCCGGGATCCTGGAATGATACTCCGGATCTGGTGTTGGGCCAGCCAGATTTTACCTCCAACAATCCTGGAAATGGAAAGCATCAATTGAATTGGGTAGGGAACGCATCGCTGGCAGCAAATGGAAAATTGGCCGTGGCCGACACAGAAAACGACCGGATCCTGCTTTGGAATAGTTTCCCGACACAAAATGGACAACCGGCAGATATATCGTTGTTCCTGCCGGTACTTGGTGATCCCGGAGCCGGTCTTTTCTATGCCTGGCCCTGGGGTGTTTGGACCGACGGCACCAGATTGGCTGCTGTGGCTACTACCGGAGGAGCACTGCTGTTTTGGAACAGTTTCCCCACTACAGATAATACCTTGCCGGATTATGTGATCAAGCTCCCGCAATTTGGCACCCCCCGCAATATTTCTACCGATGGCAGCACCTATTTTTTTGTAGGCGATCATAACGCTAAAGTAAACGGGCAACCTGGTACCTTCTTTTGGAACAGTTACCCTGCTACGGCTAACCAGCCCTATGATTTTTACCGCAATGAATGGATCAAGGGCGTGAAACTGCCCGATGGAAAACTAATGGCCGGAGGCATTCAATCCGTTTATGTTTGGAATACACTGCCCACCAGCGCGGCACAGTCGCCAAACCTGACCCTCATGCCTTCCTATTACAAAAATGGCGATGGCGTAGATGTGGCCTACGCTGGCGGAAAATGCTTTGTAAACAATTATAACGGTAATAACGTGCTGGTGTACAACGGTACTCCAACCAGTCAGACGCAAGCGCCGGATTTTGCCCTCGGTTCACCCTCCCCAACGGCACAAACCCTGGATTCTATTCAGTATGTTCAAAACCCTGTGCCGGTAACCGATGGCTCCCGCCTGATTGTTACCTCCGATTTCGATCGTGCCATTTATGTATGGGATCAGTTTCCTGAATATTCAGGTCAGGCATATGATCATAAATATCCGGCCACCGGAAATACCCAGATTTGGGCCAGCACCCTGCACAATAACCATTTTATCATTGGCGGGCGAAACTCCTTATCCGTTTGGAACGATGCTGCAACCATCCATACACCTGCATCCTATCATCTTGTCAACCAAATAGGCACAGCTCAGTTGGATGATATTCGGGGGGTAGCGCTGGACGATCAGTTCTGCTATCTCGCTACTAAAAACGGCAAGCTTTATGGATGGCAGGGGATTCCAGCCAATTCGAGCCAAAATCCGGCATTTGCCCTCAACAGCAGTAGTGGAGGGCCGTTCGGCTATTTATATTCAGATGGTGAATACCTCTGTGCGGCACGACCGGAGCCGCCTTCTGGCGTAGACATATATCGCGTTGCGGATTTGGCTGCCGGAATCACTGCACCCTTCAAGGTAATCAACTCAGGCGAGGTGCGTATTAACCAGGCGGCGCAGGCAGTTACCCACCAGGGATCATTGGCCATTGCCAGCCGGGGTGATCACAGAGTCTTGCTCTGGGAAAACCCGGCAGATTGGGGCAGCCCGGCCAATCTGATTGTACTGGGCCAACCCAATGCCAACACTTTGGATGCGGCAATCGGGATAGACCGGCTTTTTATGCCTAATGCGCTGCTTCCCTTGGAAAACGAACTGTGGATTGGAGAATTCAAGTTTTCCAGTAGAATTTTGAAGTTTTCTCACGGAACAACGGCTGTAACCAATCTCCAGCAGAAGACGTTTGAAGCCCGGCTTTACCCCAACCCTGCAGATAATTCAGCCAACTTCGAAATGGAAATTCCTGAAAGTGGTTCTTACCAGATTCAACTGTTAAATATGCAGGGAATGGTGCTTCAAACCCATTACTCCGGATATCAACCGGAGGGTGTGGTTTATGGCAAAACCCTGGATTTGCATACGTTGCCAAACGGGTTTTATTTGATCCGGATTACCGGCGAAGGAATGCGCACCTTATTGAAGTTGGTAAAAAGTGGAGAATAGCCCGTGAAGCGTTAACTTTCTGGGAAATTCCGAACTTAGGTACATTACTTTTTACATTTGCGCGCATTTCCCGGAATGGTATTCCGGGTTGTTTGCATAAACGCTTTCCCGGAATACTATTCCGGGGCACTTTCACGATACCCCCATCCTCGAATACCAGTCCGGGGTGTGGGGAGGCATGAAAAATTAGTTTCCCACATGGCGCTTGATCAGATGCACGAACATGAAAGAGGAGAAATGTCCTTTTTCGATCATATTTCAGAACTGAGGAATCATATCCTGCGGTCAGCACTGGCCATTGCGGTGGTAGGGGTAGTTTGTTTTTTTAACAAGGATTTCGTATTCAATACGCTTATTTTTGGTCCCAGAAACGCAGATTTCATTACATACCGACTTCTTTGCGAATTCTCGCACTGGTGCGGTGCAGGGGATGCCATGTGTTTTACACCGCCGGTATTCAACCTCATTACACGCCAACTGGGCGAGGTGCTGATGCAACACCTGTATGTATCGTTCTGGCTGGGTGTGATCGGAGCTTTCCCGTTTATTTTCTGGGAGTTCTGGAAGTTCGTTCGTCCGGGTTTGCTGGATAGCGAAAGAAGAGCGGTGCGTGGTGTGGTGGGTGTCTGTACAGCGCTTTTTCTGCTGGGTGTTTCTTTTGGTTATTTCGTGATTGCGCCTTTTTCGATCAGTTTCCTGGCAGGATATACGCTGGAAGGTTTGGAAGTTTCACCAACATTGGATTCCTATGTGACCTACATGACCATGTTCACCCTGCCTACAGGCCTGATTTTTGAAATGCCTGTTTTGGCCTATTTCCTGGCAAAAATAGGGCTCATTGGACCGGCCTTTTTGCGCAATAACCGACGCCAGGCTATTGTGGTTATTCTCATCGTTGCAGCCATTATTACTCCGCCCGATGTGGTTTCCCAAACGCTGGTAACGATCCCATTGTATGGTCTTTACGAGGCCAGTATCATGGTGGTAGCAAGGGTGCAACGTCAACGCGAAAAGGAAATGGCGCTGGAAGAAAGTAAAAGCCGGGAAGTGATGATTCAGGATGATGAAGATTGATTTGCGATGACTGGATTCCCTGAATGCTCAAATCAGGGAATCCAATCATCGTTCGGCTACAACTTCATCATTTTATTCACAGCGCGTCCGGTAGCGGTTTCCAGCTGATAATAGAGTACTCCGCCGGAACTGATGGCGCTAAAATCGAGCTCTTCCTGGTTAATTCCCTGCGGATATTCCCGTGTTTGTGTCCAAACAACTTTGCCCTGACCGTCCATCACCTTTAAAGTAGCCGGGCCGCTTTCTGGCAGGTAGAACCGGATATTGGTGCGTTTTTTAAAGGGATTGGGTTGATTTTGGTACAACACTAACCCTTGTTCCTGATGTTTAAAGCGCAAGCTTACATCCAGCTTTTCGTAGTTATTCCCGTCAGGTTTATAGGCTTCTATCTTGGTGATCCGGTTGCTGAGTGCTAACATATCGTGCAGCCAACCCGTACGTTTGGCCCGTACCTGTACAGAAAAAGCCGCTTGCCCGCCGGTTTCCCACGCCATGGTCATCGCATCACCGAACACGGCAAAGTGCTGTTCCTGCATAGCAGACCCCGGCAGAACCGAAAGTATCTCAAGCCCTTTGAGTTCCAAGGTAAACTGGCATCCTGCTAATAATTCGGATGCTGTAAATGTAATGCTGAGCTCCTCCCCTGCCTGAACCTCACGATCGTTCAGATCCATATACACCAGCCCGGAAAAACGGTCTTTAGCAGGCGATTGTGCATTGGGAGCGGCAGAAAGGTTGACATCCCCCACCTTCATCCCAATGAATGTATAAGGTGGGTGATCCAGTTGAATCGTATCCGGGATGCCTGTCTGGAATGGATTTTGGGGATTAGGGAATACAAAACTGGAATCCACAAAGCGCCAACTGCTGTTATTGGCCAGTTCTGTGGTGATACCCAGAATCAGGCGACGTAATTCCACGATATCAAAGGTGGTTACAGATCCACTCCGATTCGCATCAGCCGATAACAGTTTGTACGGCGAATTCAGGAATTCCAGTGCCAGAATGTGTTTGGAAATCAACACCAAATCGTAAGTGGTTACGCCATTCAAAGGGTTATCATCGCGTTCAGGAACCAAATCAAAGGTAGACGCTAGCGGAACAGCAGGATTGATGAAGAAATTTCCGTTACCATCTGTTGCACTGTTGAAAATCAATGGAGGGCAAAATGTACAAGATCCCTCTATTGCAATGTCTACATAAGCAACACCTTCTCCTTGCTCTGTCAGCACACGGCCAAAGAGGGTGTCTCCCGGATCCGGACAAGCGTCGAGGTTGTCTTGAATCAGGATGTTCTTTTCACAATAATCACTATTGCCGGCTTTGTCTCTCGACCAGATTTCCACGCATTGACTGCCTTGTTCATTGCAGGTAAAGGTCACGTTTGCAATAGGGTTACCGTTGCCGTCCAATGGAAATCCTGCACCGGTTCCACATTTACGGATACCGATAGCTATCTGAGCTTCAGGTGTACAATTGTCTTCCGTGTAATCGAGTGGAAAATCTACTGAAATGGTTGCAACCCCGTTTGGTTGAATGTTAGTACTCAATACGTCCGACTTGCACACCACTGTTGGCGCCTTACAGTCTCTTACGGTAAAGGTGTACTCATATTCTATATTGTTTCCACAGCCATCCGTAATAAACCATTTGATCTTGTGTGTGCCATGAGGCAGTTCCGGGGCAAAATAGGTGGTGGTATCCTGTTGGGTATTCCAGCGAACCCGGGCTGTCCGGTTTTTTCCGGAAACAGTTTCTTCCAGCGCAAATCCCATTTTTTGATTTGCCGGAACTGGGCGCCCGTCAAATTGCCGTGGTGTACCACCTTGAAAGTAGGGGGTATTCAGGTTATTGAATCGCACATTGTTCCAACCCAATCCTGCACTGCCCAGATGTACTGAGTTGACAACCGTTTCCATGATATTATCCTGGTCCATATCCAGGAAAAGCAGAAATTCAATATTCACGGCTGCCCCGGAGCACTGGTCTGTACCGGTAATGCTGAGTTCTGTGGGTTCCTCACACAGGTCGTGCTGCTGAAGTGTATTGTCCCACCAGTAGGTTTCATTCCAGAATTGAGCGTTGTTGGCGGTTGTCCAGGTTTGGTTGTTACAGGCCGGAACGGTGTACGTGCCGGTAGGCGCCTTCCCGTCAATCACTTTTATGATTTGTGTGTATTCGTACCCGTTTGTGGTTTCACTCCAGAAGGTGCAATAATTGGTAGGTTGCGGATCAGTTGGATTTATTCTTACAATAGAAGGCATCCAAATGCCAGGTGTGCCACATCTGGAAATAATGGCCCCGGGTAAATTGCTGGCGTGGTTTTCAACGGCATTAGGTCTGGGGTTGGGAATCGTGACGAAGGATTCCAATGAATCGTACTGGCAGTGGTTGATGATTCTCCAGGTGCGTTCAATCTTATAACAGGCATCCGGCACAACCGTAAAAATTTCATCCGTAAAGGTTACCTCGAAATCAGCGCATCCATTATTCTGCAATTCAGGTTCCCCATATATTCCGCTGTCGTTACAAGCAGTTACAATTACATCATCAGGAAATTTCACAAAATAATCCTGTTTGTAATCTAAGGTAATGGCCTGAGCACAGCCACTGGCAGTCCCCAGAGCATCAAACACTTCAAAGATACGTATAATAGTACCTCTACTACACACAGAATCAAACTGGGAATAATCTACTTTCAGGGCTATGGAATCTACGCCACAGGAGATGGAGGTAATGAAGCCATAATCTTCCAGGCTTGGGTCAAAATCTTCGCAGCTTACGGTGAGATTTTGTGGCGCCACACAAATCGGTGGATGCGGATCGGCTACTAAAATCTGTATACTGCAATCGGTGTAATGCCCGGCACCGTATCCTTCAGCAACCGTTCCGGAAGGCACGGGTATATCATACACCCGCAAAATGGCATCCAGCGTATCTGATAAATCCAAACAACAAAAGCGTAAAGAATCCGTCCATAAGGTATCAAACAAACAAGGTGTAACACGCAGGAACCGGGCTTTGAATGCCAGCGAATCTGTACAACCATCGGAGGAGCCATTGTCCAAAAAATTAGCGCCAATGGAGACCGTGCCATCTTCCAACAGCATTACGGTGGGCAGGGTATCACAACGGGCTATAGGTACTTCGGTATCCGCCACCGTAAGCACAAAAGTGCAATCGCCCAGGTTTCCGCAACTATCTTCCGCAACGTAACTCATAACCGTGGTGCCTATTGGGAGATAGACAGATCCCATTACGCCAAGGGTATCAAAATCAAGCGGGTCGTTGTCCGGAAAATCGCTTAAAAATCCTTGCAGGTTTTTAGTCAGACCATTATCCAGCCAAAAAGCATGAATGCTTTTTAGCACAGAGCAATCGTCGTCCAATACTACATCCGGAAGATTTACCAGCCCATAACAGGTGTCGGCATTTACCGTGACTAATATTGGCGATGGGCAAGCGATGGTTGGCTTGGATTCATCCAGAAGATACAAATCCTGAATTAAAAATCCGCTGGGCGTACTGGTGCAAAAATCAAACAGCTCCCAGATACGCCGCACACGACGGTCGCCACAGGGGAGATTAAGCCATAAATCCTGATATTCTGCCGAAATTTCACAAATGGAGTTGTTACCATCCATTGGATAGTTTTTTCCATTGTGTTTGATGTAAGGCACACCGGTAACGGCAATGGAGATGTTGGTATCAGGGCAAACCAAAGACACATCATCCGGAATAAAAACATCACCCAACGTTGGGCGCACCATCTGGATCCGTTGGATACAAGTATTGGAATTACTGCTTTCATCTGTGGTTTGCCACCTGCGTTGTATGACCTTGGCGAAGGCAGAATCACAGTTATAGCTATTGATTTGAATGTCTACATAGGTGGGTGGCGTGGCCGTTCCGCATGCATCGCTGACCGGCGGGATGGCATTGCTTAATCCGAGGGTGTTGGTCAGGTAAACGGGATCAAGATTGGTTTCCATACAGGACACCGTAATGGTTTGGCACTGGATTAGTGGTTTGGTCACATCTCTCACCTGCACATTCCCCCAGCATTTGGCATTTGACTCCTGATCACTGATACGATACTGATAGGTTTTGCCTTTATCAGCAGTGGTAAAACTGGCAGGTACCCAGGGCCCATTTCCAAATGGAGCAACCTTGTCAACTTCAGCTATATAACGATTCCAGCAGCCATAGGGCCCGCCTTCCAGTGCCACCTGTGGCAAAATGCTGCCTGCACAGTTGGGACTTTCAAGGGAGAGGATATATAGATCGTCGCAAGTCAGACCTGGATCAGGGTCCTCTACCGTAAAGCTAAAAGAACAGGTAGCTGTATTACCGGCTAAATCGGTAGCCAGATACACACAGGTATTCACGCCTCTTGGAAAAGCAGTCCCGGAAGCTTGTCCGGAAAGCTGAATGACTATGGCCGGCCCGGAGTCGTCAACTGCTGAAACCGTGTAATTCAGCACGATATCACATAGGCCGGACCCCAGCAAAAAGGTGTCGGAAACCGGGCAGGTTAGTACCGGAGGGATGGTGTCAGCCAAAAAAATGGGTGTCGGAAAATGCGATATGGTTCGGGCTGAGCCCACCATTTGAAAGAAACAAACCGAAAGAAGCAGGAGTAAAGGTCGATTCATGGTAGCATTAGGATAAAGAAAACAGATATTAAAACAATTTTACCAGCGAAAATTGAGCCGAAAAGCGCTAAATGCCAAAAATTTACATAAAACGGTATGTATTGACCAATAATCCTATTACCCGCTTACTTCAAAGGAGCATTGAGCCATGGAAGCGCCGTTCACCAAAATGGTCAGTTTATGGATGCCGGCAAAATGCTTACGCGTAGTGAAGTCCTGAAAACGCTGGTATTTTTCTACTGTTAATGCCAGCCCGGGAGCCATTACTAGTTCTTTGATTTTAAACACCTTAACCGAAGTTTTCCCGGAGAGTGTCTGGTAGTCTATGCCGTATTCTAACCTTACCGGTACCGCGGCCTCCGATTGATTTTGAAGGAAAAAAGAGAAGTCCAGTCTGCCACCCACAGGCACAGATGGGGTACAGCGGAGTTTGTCGACCTGTATGCCTGCAATTCCCTTTTCAAATCCAAAATGCGCCAAAGCCGCAGCATTACCTTTTTTCAGTAGCCCCCTGCAGGCATGCCGGACTATCCAGTCTGTTTGCGGATTGTTCCCAAGCCAGCGTTCTGCAATGGCAAGCACCTGCTCCGGATGATCTTTGGCAATATCGTTCAGGTTATTAGCCACGGAACGGCGAACCGTTTCAGCCGGATCATTTTTTAAATTTTCCAGAATGGGAAAGATTGGGGAAGGGTCGCGTTTAAGTGCGGGTACTCCCATGCCCCAGGGAAGTCGGGGCCTTATGCCCTCGCTGCTCAGCCTGCGGACCATCGGACTGGGGTGTTCAGACCATTGCAGCATCTGGCGGTACATACGCTCAGGGTATTGCAGCAAAAAAGGCCGCACCGCAAATTCCGCGCTGCTCCAGCGGGTAATAGTCTCCAAAGCCGGAATGGAAACATCCGGATCCGACACGCCATGTGCTTCCACAAAATCGGGCAGGAAGGCGTATTCAAACGTGAGTTTTTCGCCATGCCGCTGCAGGTATCTATCCGTGGTGCGAACCACCAGTTCAAGAGCCTTTGGATATGCATCAGGCAAATACAGCCTCAGTACTTCGCTAATACGCCTGATTCGTTGTTTTAGCTCCAATCCTTCCCATTGAGGATCAAAAAGTTGCGACAAAAAGAGATCGCCCTTAAAAGCCGGATATATTGCCTTCAATTCGGCCACGAACGGCTCCATCAACGATTTGGAGAAAATATTTTTTAGTGGTTCAGCCATGTTACTGCATTTTACCTACCCGCCCGAAGATCGGGAAACGCACTGTGTGCACGATATCTTCTGGCCAAACGGATTTGAGTTGTTGGACGAAAGCTCCATTCAGGGGCGTTTGCCCGAATTTATTCACATAGTGTTGTACTGCCGACCAGGTACCCAGATATCCCAACAAATCATCTACCGTCCAATGATAGATAGAAGCCATTACCGGAAGCGGGAGCTCTTGGAATGGAAACGGGATGGTTTGATATGCCTGTTCTACTAAATCACGCTCAGGATCCCAGCATCCTGCCAGGGTTTGATGGTAAAAGTGATTAATCACTTTGTCAATATTTTCATTCACTGTCAACAAGTTATACCCAATTAGTGCCAAAACTCCGTCCGGTTTCAAAATCCGCCTTACTGCCGGATAAAATCGCTCCAAATCAAACCAGTGAGCCGCCTGGCCTACGGTGATGAGATCCAGTGCGTGATCTGGAAAGGATGGTTCCTCCGCCCGTTCCAACCGATAATGAATATTGGGCCGCAGCACCGCCTGTTTCAACTGATTTTCACTGATATCAGTAGCGTCTACCTCTTTGAACCGCTCCGAAAGCGCTGCCGCCATCTGGCCGTTCCCTGTGGCGCAATCCCAGGCCCGGTCAAAGCCCTCACAGTGGACAAACAAAAAATGATACAACTCCTCCGGATACCCCGGCCGGAATTGCGCATACTGGGTTGATTGTGCCGAGAAATTGTCTTTCATACGGTGGACGGATTACGGTGGACGGCCTACGGTTGAAGGCTCTGATTAATTCGGCTTCATCGAACAACCTTGCAAAAAATCTGTGCCAAATCTGTGCAATATCTGTGCGAAAATCCCGCGAAACCCAATCCATTCAAATCATGAA
>DLXL01000101.1:0-12553 GCA_003448025.1 Saprospirales bacterium
CACCAAAAAGAGCTAAGCAGACTGGCAAACAGCAACCTGCCTGCCGAACAAAAACTCGACGGCCTGATCCAGGATTACATCAAATTCATGCAGGAAGATCTCAAATTCGTAGATCCGGTGAAGGGTGTAAAATTTGTGCAGAAATACCACGCTCAGAACCGTGCTTCCATGGAAAAAATTCTCCGGGAATCTGAAAAATGGCAGGGCGGCCTCAATACCCTGGATAAAGTAGCCCTCGGAGTACGCACCGTACAAAAGCCCTACCTGCGCGATCTGATTGACCTGGCGCCCAAGTTCAAAAAGAAATACAAACAATATGCAGCCGTGCTGGAACTCACCGGCAAAGTAACCGGCAGCCTGACCAAATTTGCCGGCAAGGAACTTTTTTGAGCGTCGTATTTTGCCGACTCAAAACCAAACACATATGCTTAAGCGTTGGCTTTCCCGTTTCACCGGCTTATTTGATCCCACCGGAGTCAAAAAATACATCACCCAAGTAACCCTCATCCTGGTTTCTCTATTCATTGCCACCCGTGCAGATCGTTGCCGGGAGGCCGCTAAAGACCAGGTTAAACTGAAGGAATATTTAACAGCCGTTCAGCAGGACCTCGATGCAGAACTGGAAACGGATGAAATGAACCTGAACGATTGTAAACGCGATATACAGTGCCTGTTCAGGTTCATGCAACTTAGCAAATACGAATCCCGGGATTCACTGTTTAATGCCTTTTCAAACTTCGCCGAAGTATATCAGCGTGGCGTATTCAGAGCATTCCCGCCTTCTACCTACGATATCATGGTGCAAACAGGCGATGTCAGTCTGATCAAAGACCTTAAACTCCGCAATACCCTGGCCTCTGTATTTGCATTCAGACAGAATGTGGTACAAAAAGATCTCCAGGATTTCGACCAGCAAACGCAGATCTGTGCAGAAAAACTGGGACGTTTCCTGGATCTGGGACAAATGTTCTCTGAGTCCAACCGGCCGTTTCTGCTGGACGAACAAGGATTTCGAAACACTCCCCACAACGAAGTGTTTATTTTGCTGAGAATGGCCAATCTCCGGGGCTTTCACCTCGATGTGGCTGCAGAAGATTTGAGAGCAGCCCGAAAAACGCTAGATGAATACCTGAAAAAGATATGAAGTCCTGGCTTTACGTTTCACTCCTGATCAATGTGCTGGGCATAGGTCTGGCACTCTTCGCCGTTCACAGGCTGGGCGGATGGAAATATACCTGGCTCAAATTGCAGTATCAAACTTCCGGACTCTATCATCACCGGGTACAACATTTTGAACATCTGGAAGAGCGCCCCAGGGCTATTATTTTTTTGGGCGACAGCCAGACAGAGCAAGCAGAGTGGCAAGAGTTATTCCCCGAAACAACACCCATTCTCAACCGAGGGATTTCAGGCGATTTTGTACAAGGCGTACTGAATCGTTTGCCTGAAGTGCTGCGACACAAGCCAGGCAAAATTTTCCTGCTTATCGGTGTGAATGACCTCATCTTCGGAACTGATGTCACGCAAATTGAATCAGTATACCGGCAAATTGTGGCTAAAATCCGGGCGGAATCACCCAACACAGAACTATATTTGCTCAGCGTACTTCCAGTGAACAATGACACACGTCGGTCTGGGACAAGCAATACCCGGATACAGACGCTGAATAATCGCATTATTGACATTGCACATACCTATGCCTTGCCATTTATAGATATTGCCACGCCGTTAAAGGATGCTGATGGTCATCTTTCCGCACTGTATTCCGAAGATGGCTTGCATTTGAATGGATTAGGAGATCAGGTATGGAAAAATGAAATACGGAAATATTTGCCTTAAGTTCAGAACCTTTGCCAAATATATTCCGCCATCCAACAACCTCCCTTTAACATGGAGCCGCAACACATTGCCAATACTCCCCCACCCCGTAGCCCCTGGTGGTCACGCCTGTTGAAGGCAATTTTTCTGGCTGTTTTTAGTTTGTTTTTATTGCTTTTTGTGCTGGCTACCTTTTTTGATAAGCAGGTAAGTCAGCAATTAGTGGCCGAAATCAACAAAAATCTGAAAACCCAATTGCGTGTGGGAGATGCTAATTTATCCCTTATCTCAGGATTCCCGGCGGCATCGGTAGAGCTTTCAGCGGTGGAACTGGATGATGCCATGGGTGGCCAACTTCTTATTGCAAATGCACTTGTGTTTAAGTTTAATTTGTTGAGTCTGTTTTCTGATGATTTGAAAATTCACTCCGTTCAGTTGCGCAATGCGGCTGTCCGGATGGTGGTAAACAAGGCCGGTAAATCCAATGCAGATATTTTTAAAGAAGAACCGGCCAAGGCTAAAAAGCAGCCCGATGAGAGCAACCTTAAGTTGGCACTGGAGCATGCGGAGTTGAAAAACGTTGCAGTCTTATACGAAAACCGCCCGGGCCGCCAGGCTGCTGAATTCAAAGTCAATAATGCGGAGCTAAGCGGCAACTTCTCCGCTCAAAAATTCCAATTGTCGAGCCGTGCCGATTTGGAAATTGCATTTATCGACTCCGATAGTAGCCGGTACCTGGCTGGAGAAAAGGTTACTTACGATGCCGTGTTGGGAGTAGATCTTAAGCGCGGCGTGTATGCTTTCCAAAATGTAGAACTTACGCTGGGAGGCAACACTTTTAATGTGGACGGAGCGGCCATTTCCAGAGATGATATAACTGATCTGGATCTCAAACTTGTCAGTCAGGAGGGCGACATTTCCATGGTAGCCAACCTGCTTCCTGGCGCTTACCACGATTATTTCAAGGCCTTTCAAAGCTCAGGCAACTATTCCTGTAGCGGGCTGGTGAAAGGCCGGCTGAGTAAAACGGAAACCCCTGAAGTTCAGTTTGAAGTGAGTCTGCGCGATGGCAAAGTGAGTTCGGAAATGCTACAAAGCTCCCTCCGGAATGTGTCCTTTCGTGCTCGGTACCACACACGTGCAGATGGTTCCGGCGATTTTGAACTTGCAGATTTCCGTGGAGATTTCGGGGGGCATGCGCTTAGTCTGGACCTGAAAGTGAATCAGATAAATGATCCCGTAATAGATTTTCAAGCCAATGGGGTGCTGCCTCTCGAAGCGGCTTACGGCTTGTTCAATGATGAATTGATTACTTCAGGTGATGGATTTATTCGCCTCAACCGATTATCAGTGCAAGGTAGATACGCGGATATGACCAGTATGCGACGGGTAAGTCAGGTGAATGCAGCAGGAGAAATACAGTTTGACCGGGCGACAGTTACCTACAACAAGATTCCGGTGCGAATGGAGAGCGGATATTTACGGTTACAGGATAATACATTTCAACTGGAAGGTCTTTCACTGCAGGCAGGTAAAAGTGATTTTGCTTTGGATGGCACAGCAAGTAACCTGCTTCCAGTGTTGTTTGCTGACTCTCTGAACACGGCTAATGCCATGCTGGAATTTCAGGCAAATTTGCGCTCAACCAACCTGGATGTGGATCAGTTGATCGAGATGTTCTCTGTGCAAACAACCGTTTCGGAGGCCGGCGGAGAATCGCAGCTGGATTCAATCAAAATGGAAAAAAACGCAGAACGGAGTCTGAATATGGAAAAACTGAATGGTGTGTTTGAAGCCAATATTCAGGCCTTTGATTATGGTAAAATTGAAGGTAAACATTTTCTTGGGAAGCTCCAGTTCGACCGTGGCGATCTGAATATTCTGGGAAATGCACAGGCTATGCAGGGCACCTTGGATTTGAACGGAAAGGCTCGATTGGATCAGGATCCTACCCTTGAAATGCGCATAACTGCCACCGATCTTGATCTGCAAACCATGCTGCTGCAATGTGAAAATTTTGGTCAGGACATCATTACAGATGCCAATATGCGCGGACGCTTAAATGGCCGTATTATGCTTTGGGCCTACTGGAATATAACCGGTGAATTTGATATGAAACGTTTTCGGGCCCTGGCCGATGTGCGGGCTACAAACGGAGAACTGGTAAAAGTGAAAATGTTTGAAGATTTCGCCACCTTCGTACACATCGAAGATTTACGCAGAGTGAAGTTCACGGATTTGCAGAACTACCTGGAGATCAAAAATGAAAAGGTGTACATCCCGGTCATGCTGATTCAAAGCAATGCGCTGAACATGACCTTGAGTGGAGAACACAGCTTCAACAACGATATCAATTACAAAATCAAGATTAATGCCGGACAGGTGCTGCTCAACCGCCTGAAAAAGCACGATAACGATCTGGATCCCTTACCTGACAAAGGCGGGTGGTTCAATTTGTATTATTCCATTACCGGGAATACAGATAAATATGAAATGAAGCGCAGAAAGCGCACGGTTAAAGAAGAGTTCGAGCGCAGCGAAGCCCGGAAAGAGCAGATTGCGGCACAGTTGAATGAATACCTTGGAGAAGAGTGAGCATGAGTAGATGAAGGTGTTTATTTACCGCAGAGGCGTTGCTTTTTTTTTACTTACTGCGAGTCACCCCGTCAGTAAAAAACGCAACGCCTCTGCGGTAAATCAAATAAGCCCCCTCATAAAATAATCACTCGGCTTTAATCCTCGCAAACTGCTCATAATAGCCCGGGCGATTTTCGCTTTCCAGACCCGGTTCAAATTTTTTGGAAATGATGATCCGCTGTAATGGCGCATAAACCGGAATTTCCGGCAACTCCCTATAAAACACTTCCTGAACCTTAAGATAAAGTTCATTGCGCTTTACTGGATCCGGTTCTACCCGAATAGCCTCAATCAGCCGATCGGCTTCAGCGCTAACATAATTTGACCGGTTATCGCCAGCAGGCGAAAGGCTTTTGGAGTGAAAGCGCTGATAATATTCCACCTGTCCCGGGAAGATCCCTACCCCAAGAAGAGCGCTGTCATAATTGCCATTTTTGGTATCTGTAGATATGGTGCCCAAATCCATGCTTACTAATTGCAGATCTATCCCTGCCTGTTTACAGGTTTCTTTAAGGCTGTTGCAGGCCAATTCATTCACTTTAGAGGGGGCGCCAACCAGAAGTTTGAAAGTAAGTGCCTGTTTTTTCCCGTTTATGATCTTGTCTGCAAAGCCGTCAGCATCTGTATCTGCCCATCCGGCACTTGCCAATATCTCTTTGGCTTTGGCAATGTTGAAGTCCGGCAATGCAAGATTTTTGTTGTAGTATGGCTTATTGGGAGGCATAGGCGACGCAATACGAATAGCCATTCCCCGCTGAACCTGATTAACCAGATAATCATAGTCGATCACGTGCGTAAGGGCTTTACGCACCATAGGATCCGACAAGACAGTGTTTTTATGATTCAACATCCATCTGTTGTACTGGGTATATCCCATGGTAAGGAAGTTGAATTTTGCTGCCAGGGAGTCTATAGCTTTCCATTCCAGAAACTTGGAGGGGTTAATAGAACCGCCAACCAAATCCAGCTGCCCGTTTTTAATCAGGTTTTCCATGGCCAAATCATCACTCACTACTTTATAGACTATCTTTTTAGGATAAACGCGCAGCATCGGGTACTTGTCTGCCACGGCGTCGCCCCACCAGTTTTGTTTTTTAACCAAAACAGCACCTTGTTCATTCATCATTTCCAAACGATACGCACCACCTCCGGAAAGTGCATTGGGATCGTTGGTAAACTTGGCTTCACTGAAATCTTTTACAAAAGCATCCAGATTAGGATCTGCAGCGAGCGCTCTGGTTTTGGACGTATCCAGAAAATCGGCCAACGCAACATTAGTCATCCGGTTGTTGGCATCGTAGTGATAGGCGGGCAATATGGGCGTGCTGCAAAGGGTTTCCAGTGCGAGTATATAAAAGGAGCTGAAATAAACCGTAAACTTCTTCGGGTTGGCCGGATCAATTTCCATGGCCGACATTTGGGTAAGGTATCCCCTGAACGAAGCTGGAAGACCCGGGTGAAATACAATTTTTAAGGTAAACGCTACATCCTGAGCGGTTATTGGCGAACCGTTATCCCAGGTTGCCTCTGGTATAAGCGAAAAATCATACGCATACTGACCCTTCCGTGGTCCGTCTTGTACAATGCGCACCGCAGGAATAGATTCCAGTAAAACCGGTTTCATCTCCAGTGTTTTGGGATCCAGATCACCCATTGTAGGGAAAATCATTTTTGCTACATACGTGGACGGCCCATGGCCCCCGCCTAAGAAAACGTTCAAATTGACAGGCGCTGCGTCAAGCCGCACATAAACTTCTTCCGGTTCACGCACTTTTTTATTACCAAAAACAAGGGGATAAAGCAGCCAGCCTGCAACAAGAATGGCAACAATAGCCAAAATTTTGCGCGGGGTTAAGAATTTGTTCATGTGCAAAATGGTGGTAGTAAGAGAAAAAAAACAGAAGATATCGGCTGGGAGAACCTTGTTACCCCCACAACCAGCAATACGGAGTTGCAAGGTATGCGCAGGTCATTATACTGTGTACAACGCCTGTCTAAAAAATGCAGTCCCTCATTTTTAATCTTCCCTCATTTTGGAAAACTGCTCATAGTAGCCAGGGCGTAATTCGCTGGAAGCACTGGGATCCAATTTCCTGGAAAAAATGGTTCGTTGAAGTGGGGCAAACAGAGGGATTTCAGGAAGGTCTTTAGCCAACAATTCCTGAAGTTGAAGATAGTATTGATTTCGTTTAGTTTCATCAGGTTCCGTGCGGATTGCGTCAATAAGCCGATCCGCTTCTGCACTTGCATAATTCGACCTGTTATCGCCGGCAGGCACCATGTTTTTGGAATGAAGCCTTTGTGAATAATCAATCAAACCATTATTGGAAGTAACCCCCAACAAGGCACTGTCGAAATTCCCGATTTTTGTATCCGTCAACACAGTACCCATATCCTGACTTACCAACTGAAGCTCAATACCTGCCTGCCTGCAATTTTCTTTCAAACTGGCAGAGATCAACTCATTGGATTTGTTAGGTATCGGAACCAACAGTTTGAAACTGAGTTTTTGTTTTTGACCGTTCCAATCTTTTTCCAGAATGCCATCTCCGTCTGAATCGGTCCATCCAGCTGTATTGAGTAATGTTCTGGCTTTTTCTATATTAAAATCAGGCAGTGGAAGGCTTTTGTGATAAAAAGGTTTGTTTGGAACCATAGGTGAAGCAATCCGTTGAGCCAAACCACGTAGTACCTGATTGATCAGGTAATCATAATCTACTAAGTGGGTGAGTGCCTGACGAACCATTGGATCAGCCAAAACAGGGTTTTTGTGGTTTACCAACCACCGGTTGTATTGAACAAATCCTTTTGCAAAGAAATCAAACTTAGCTTTCAAAGAGTCAACCTCCTTCCATTCTAAAAATTTGGCAGGATTAATGGATCCACCTATTAGATCCAGTTGCCCTCCATTCATCTGGTTTTCCATAGCCAAATCATCTGAAACCACTTTATAAACCAGCTTTTTAGGATATGCCTGAAGCATTGGGTATTTATCCCAAACTTTCTCCCCCCACCAGGCTGTTTTTTTGACCAGAACGGCACCCTGATCATTCATAACCTGTAGCCGGTAAGGTCCACTTCCAATAACGCTGTTGGGATCATTTACAAACCTGGGATCACCGAACTCTTTCTCAAAAGCATCCAGATTAGGATCGGCAGAAAGCATTTTCGTTTTAGAGGTATCCAAAAAGTCTGCAAGTGGCACTTGGGTTAGCCGCTGACGGGCATCGTAATGATAGGCCGGTAAAATAGGCGTACCACAAAGAGCTTGCAGGGTCAGCATGTAAAAGGATTGGAAATAAATGGTAAATTTCTTTGGGTCGGAAGGGTCTATTTCCATAGCCGACAATTGATCCAGGTAGGATTTGTAAGGGATAGACAAATCAGGATGCATAATCGTTTTCAGGGTAAAGGCCACATCTTCTGCGGTCACAGGTGTGCCATTGTCCCAAACGGCCTCCGGAATAATGGCAAAGTCATAGGCAAAATTCCCTTTACGCGGCCCTTCCTGAACCTGCCTGACCACCGGAATAGAAGTTACGAGTAACGGCTTTAGCTCCTGGGTTATGGGGTCTAAATCTCCTAAGGTGTGGAAAATTTGCTTGGTAATATAAGAAGAGGGGGCGTGCCCGGCCCCCAAAAACACATTCAGATTTACCGGTGGGGCATCCAACCGTATGTACACTTCTTCCGGTTCACGTACTTTCCGGCTACCAAATACAAGTGGATAAAGCAGCCAACAACCAATGATGATGGCCAGGACAGCCAAAATTCGGCGTGTTGTAAAGGGCTTATTCATGGAAAAAAAATTAATTCAGGTGAAAAATTTATAAAAACCGCCCTTTCCACTCCGGTTTAGGCATCATACAGGTTGCCTTTTCCCCAAACCAGCGGTAGCGATTCCTGGCAACAAACCGATATACTGCATCACGCAATCTCTTGGGAATCCACCGAAATAGATACAGCACAGACCACCCTCCCCCCAACAAACGAACCAATTCCAGGGGGGCATCAGAATGCGTGAATACCTTTTGACCGGAAACCAGTACAACGGTTTCAATCTTTTCCGTTGACATTCCATGGGACTCCATCAGTTGCTGCCCCGTTTCTGACTGCAAAGCCGCAAATCGAAAAACACCTTTTTTGTCCTTTTGCAATACCCACTGAACAGATGCATTGCATAAATTGCACACACCATCAAACAAACTCACAGGATGCACCAGCTCTGTTATATTAATTATTTGCATACGCTACATCAAAATTAAAACCATTGGACTATATTCGCTCACTCAATTACTTACTCAAATACTGAATGCCCACTGCCTTAACCATCGTCTTTGTAGGATGCACCATTTTTCTATCGCATTGGTTTGCAACCCTGTTTGCACGTACGAAGATACCGGATGTGTTGTGGCTTTTTATGATTGGTTTGATACTGGGGCCTGTTTGCGGATTTGTCACTCCGGTAAAATTTGGGGCTGTCGGCCCCGTTTTTACCACCATAACACTTATTTTTATCCTGTTTGAAAGTGGTATTGATCAGCGTCTGGAACCACTGATTAACTCCATCGGAGGTACGGCCCGTATTACCACTTATAACTTCGTGGCGACCTGTATTGTTGCCGGTAGCATAACATTTTATTATACGGATCTGGGTCTGCTGCGCTCTCTGATGCTTGGAAGTATTGTTGGTGGTACTTCTTCGGCAGTGGTGACTACCCTTGTACGGCAGTTTCCCATGGGTGAGCGCACGCGTACGGTTTTGGTGTTAGAATCCGCTTTTTCTGATGTGTTTACCCTGGCAGTCCCGTTAACCTTGCTAACTGCCTATAAAATTGGCACCGTAGATGTTGCTTTTGTGACGGGTCAGATGATCGCAGCATTCATTCTGGCAGCCATGCTGGGGGTGGCTGGCGCTTTTGGCTGGAGTATCCTTTTGAACAAAATGCGCACCCTTCAAAACACTGTTTTTACTACACCGGCATTTGTTTTTGTCCTGTATGGAATTGTGGAGTTATTGAACTATTCAGGCCCAATAGCTGCGCTGGCATTCGGCATTACACTGGGTAATATTGATGTACTTGGCCCCCCCATCATGCGCAATGCCATTTCCAGGAAACCTATTTCCTTAAACGACAATGAACGCGCTTTTTTCTCAGAGGCCGTATTTCTGCTGCGCACTTTTTTCTTTGTCTACATCGGCATTTCAGTTCGGCTGCAGGATTGGGGCTGGATGATGCTGGGCGCTTTGATTACCGGTATGTTGTTTTTGGTGAGGATACCTGTGGTACGTATTTCGGTATCCAAATCTACCTCTGCAAAAGATGCCTCCTATATGGCCACCATAATCCCCAAAGGGCTGGGTGCCGCAGTACTGGCATCCTTGCCCGCACAACAGGGCGTTGAAGGCGGCGAGATTATTCAGTCTATCGTATTCTCTATTATTCTGTGCACCACAGTATTTACTACTGTGCTCACCTTTCTCGTGGAAAAAACATTCTTCAGCGGGATCTACATCTTTCTTTTCAATCTTTTAGGCTTGAAAAACGGGCATGGACCAGACAAGGGCCCCAAGCCGATCATTGACGTAGAAACTGAGGAGGCGGAAACACCAATTCCAGTTAAACCGCCTGGCAAAGTTGTCCGGCGGAAAAAAAACACCAAAGCATCATGATTTTCTGCGCAGGATCCAGACGTCCTGCTCCAGCCCCCAGGCTTTGGGGCCTCCGGGAATATGTTCCAGCACTTCGGCCTTTTCAGCATACAACCTGCGCATATAGGATGGTGGGTGGAACGCCGCAAAAACCCGGTGTCCCTCCACCACATTTCCACGCACTACCAGTTCACCACGGGCAAACTGCGCCTGTTCGGTATTCGTCAGTTTTTGACGGAAAATCTCGCCGTGTGTGGTGAGCAATACCAAACCTCCGGGCCTGCAAATACGCATCAGTTCCGAAAACCATGCCTGATGGTTAGCCTCTGAGAGGTGGGTAAAAATGGAAATACCGTATATAAAATCAAACTGATCGTTTGCGTATTCCGTTGGCGGATTGAGTTGATTTTGTGCAAATTGGATTCCGGGTATGTGCCCCTTACACCATTCAATCGTAGTAGCATTGTAATCCGTTCCGTGTACAGAAGCTCCCTGGCCAAGCATTTCGGGAAAATGGCGTATCACCCTTGCCGGACCGCAGCCCCAGTCCAGCAGCGTTTTCCCTTGCACGGAGGCATGTTTTTCCAACAACGCTTTGATCCAGTCAGCCGTTCGCTTACCGCCTTCCAGATATTTTTGATAATCCAGTTGAAATGCCTCAAACAGCATATAGTCTGGTGGAAAGGCTACTCCGGGGTGTTGTTGAGCAAACCGGGCATTCCGCCTGCTATTTTTGCGTTTTTGTACCCAAAACTTCAATCGGTCCAATTGATGCATCCATCCAAGCCGCCGAAAGGGTTCTGTCAGTTTTCCCGTGTTCATGCTTATCGATGATTAAGTATTCCTTCGTTCATGTTTTCCAAATCCTTCCAAAACCCGGGATAAGATTTTACCACAACCTCCGGGTTTGCTATTTCTACCGGCCCCAACATGCCCAACGGCGCAAAAGCCATAGCCATACGGTGATCGCCATAGGTATCAAAGCGCACGGGTTCTATCCATTGCGCTTTGTTTTCCAGCGCGTAAAAAGTCTTATCCGGTTGCTTTTTGGAAAAATGAGGTGGAAGTTTGGCAAAACTAACCCCAACCTTCGCCAACTCTGTTTTAAGCGCGCCAATCCGGTCGGTTTCCTTGATGCTGAGTGTTTCCAGGCCGGTGAATAATTAAGCCACCCCCATTCCTGCACAAATAACCGCAAGGGTTTGGGCTATATCCGGGCACTCCACAAAATCCCATTCAAACAGGGGGCGCACCGGTTTGCCAGACTTTTGCAGCCTTATTTCGTTTGTACCATAAGTTGTTTGAATCCCGAATTTTTCCATCATTTGCGGCAACACGGAATCTCCCTGCCAGCTATCCTGATGCAAACCTTTGAGTGTCAGATCCAAATCCTCCGAGAAAGCAGCCATAGCGTACCAGTAGGAAGCCGCCGACCAGTCTGCCTCTACAACCAGGGGTTGGGGGGTATAGGCGCCTGGCGCTACCACAATAGCATCACCCTGCCATTTCACGGATGCTCCGAAATGCCGCATTACGCCCAGTGTCATTTCCAGGTAGGGTCTGGATACCAGTGGTCCTGAAGGGATAAGTTCCAGGCCCTCCGGCAAATAAGGCCCGATGAGTAAAAGGGCTGAGAGGAACTGGCTGCTCACATTTGCCGCTACTTCCACTCTCTTGCCCAGGGGGGCCATTTCGCCGATCAGCAGGGGTGGGTAGCCTTCTTTACCAAGGAAGCGGATGTTGGCGCCCAACGACTGGAGTGCCGTAACAAGCGGCCCCACCGGGCGTTCCTGCATGCGCGCGGAGCCGGTTAAGGTTTTTTCTCCGGGGCGGATACTGAGGAAAGCAGTCAGAAAACGAAAGGTGGTGCCGGCATCACCGGCATCAAACACATTGTTCCCTGGCTGTTGAAGCAGTTGGAGCAAGGTTTCCGTATCCCTTGAAGTAGAGCGGTTGGAGAGCCAACGGTCTGGATTTTCGCCGGCCAGGGCCAGTGCAATGAGCGCCCGGTTGCTGATGCTCTTGGAGCCATCCAGCATGACCGTTCCTTTCAGTTTTCTATGCAACCTAAGCACCAAAGGTTGCTCGTTCATCTTTCCGTCGTTCATCGTATCATCGTTCATTATGGTCTACTACCTCCATGACACTCCGGAAAGCAGCATATTTTCCATCGTAGCGTTCTTTGTGCTGGCGTTGCAATTCAGGGGCAAACTCATTGTTGTAGCGCGTCAGATGCGCCATATCTTTTACGGCATATTGGATGGTATATATTTCCGCATCCGTATGTTCATGACTCAGCAAGCGGCAAAGCCGATAAGAAATGAACATGCCTGTGATCATCACATCAGGAATATGGATTTCTTTCATCCATTTAAGCCATTCTTCGTGCACGTCGAGATCAATGGTAACCGTTACATTGTAAAGCAGCAGATCGGAAGAGCGTCG
>DLXL01000101.1:12656-12797 GCA_003448025.1 Saprospirales bacterium
GGCAGAGTCTAAATTTAGCCCAAAAGTAGGGCAGCAGACGCTTACTTTTGCATCTAATTTCAGATGCTTATGGCCAAATTGTTGCTAATTGAAACCTCCAGCGAAGTTTGTTCTGCCGCTGTTTCCGTGGATGGCCGGGTG
>DLXL01000101.1:12913-13404 GCA_003448025.1 Saprospirales bacterium
TAGCTCTGGTAGAATCGCCGGAAACCCTCAGTCATGCAGCCATACTCACCCTTCACATTCAGGATTGTATGCATCAGGCTGGCATACCCATTGCTGCGCTCGACGCCGTGGCCATTAGTAAAGGACCGGGGTCGTATACCGCCCTGCGGGTTGGCGCCTCTGTGGCAAAAGGGATTTGTTATGCCCTGGATAAACCATTGCTGGCAGTAGACACCCTTCATGCATTGGCTTGGGCATCCAAAAATGCTGAGACAGGAGTTACTGCTGCCGATTTATTCGCTCCAATGCTGGATGCGCGCAGACAAGAAATTTGGCTGACGTTGTACGACCATCAGTTACAGGAAATTTGCCCGGCACAACCGTTGGTTTTAGAAAACAATTCGTTTGAAAATTTTATTCAGGAAAAAACCGGAAGCAGCACATTCAAGCGGATTATTTTGTCAGGGAACGGTGCTGATAAAGCAGGAAGCGCGCAGATACTAAAAGGAACG
>DLXL01000274.1 GCA_003448025.1 Saprospirales bacterium
AACAAGATTCATGCAACAAAGCCGCAGCCAGGGAGAATTTAGAAATTAATGGGGGAGAAGAAAAGTAACAGGAGCTAAATCACTACCAGAACAAGAGGTCCTGGCCATGTAAATTCCGGAAGGCAGTTGTGAAAGATTCAAATGGATGGGATTTGATGTTGTCCCATCAAAATAAATTGACTTAACCTCCATTCCCCTGGCATCAAAAATGCGCAACCAGCCACTTTGGTTTTGGCAGGTTCCCGGCAATGCAATGTCAAAAGCGCCTGTATTGGGATTCGGATATAAAGACAACCCGGCACCTGGTTCTTTAAGTTTGGTCCTTTCCCCAACTGGATTACATACACCGGAAGGAGGCAAAATACCGGTAAATCCCTGATACAATACTGCGGCATAAGAAACGCCGGGGCCTCCATTCCAGGGACATTGGCCTGCAATCTGCAACAAGTCAGCCAGCTGGATAGAATCCGCCTCCAATCCGGAAACCACTGTTTGGAGATAGATTTTATATACGCTTGCCAGATTCGATTCAGAATTATTGCTAGGCACTATGGCATCTACCTGGGCCATTAATGCACCAACAGCCGCTAATCTTTGAGCCTTAAGGTTTACACAAAGCGCTTGATGCTCTTCCTTTTTTGCTCCATACATCGCATCCAATACTGCTATATCCTGCTGCAACTGTGTACGTTCCAGAGAATCCTCTGATATTTGCCACAAGGAATCCAGAGCAAAAACCTCTGCTTCGATATTTGCCATCACCGAAAGGGCTGCTAAGTTGTTTTGTTGAGCTTCATCCACCTGAAGATTGTTCCGGATACCGGTTTGTAGTGCAGTAAATGCATCTAAGTTGCTTCCGGCACGAGACACCATAAAGTATTCTGCCACCGGATTGTCCACTACTAATTCCGGGTGATCTGTCAATTTTTTCCAAAGGTTGTATTCATGTTGCCATACCCGTTCCGCTCCCCAACCTGTATCCACGCCTAGGGCAATTAAGGAGTCTAAATTACTAAACCTGGCTTCAGGCATGAAAAACTGTGGCGCAGGTGCCGGGCACTCATCTAAAAGGCAATTAGTTGTTGGATTGGGATCAGTTGTAACAATTATCCAGGAATTGATGGGATCGAAAGATGGAGGTATTTCATCTCCAATCATAGTTTGCCTAACATAAATCTCAGAGTTAAAAACAATTACGCTATTATCCGCAAACGCCCCCCAGGTTGAAAATGTACCCAGCCATTTATTCCCGTTGGTTACAGAGGATGTTCCCTGATCACCGGTTTCAGCTCCGTTATCATAAAGCAAACCTATGGTATTATCAATCATTTCATTGCAGTGAAAAGCGGCATTACTGCAATCAAACTCAAAATGCGCACCATTGCCGGGGCCTTCCAGTTTATTAAAGATGATTTGGCTTTCCTGGCTCATATTTACAGAAAGTAAGCCCGCATCAACCCCGGAAAGCACTGTAACATCGTTACATGCCACAAGATTATTAAGGCTATTTCCATTCACCACTATGCCAGACCATGATTGTCCACTTGTAACAAATACACCATTTCCTCCTGCTAAATTACCGCCAGAATTGTTGCGAATCCAGCCATTTGGATGGCTTGAAAACCCTACCCCATTAGCGGCCCCATTGCTTACCAAAACTCGATTTTCAAAAATATCTACCTCTACAACACCCGGGCCGGGATCACTTCCCACTGCTCCATGGGCTGTAATACCGGTAGTCCCACCTGCTACAAGACCACTTGAATAAGCTACTTCAACTTCATTGTTACTAATCTCCAGATCAGTTATACCGGGTGAATAATCCAAATTTGAGATGCCAACATTTGAAAGTAATGCAGGGCCCGAAATATTCGCGATAATTTTATTGTGTTTTATACCAACAAAATCACCCAGATTACCTTGGCCAATCATCTCCCCTCCATTGAACCTCGAATCAAGAAAAATTCCGGTATGAACCGGATTCATGTGTGTATTGGTAATGCCTATTCTGGTTGGCGCAATATTTTGTTCAGAACGAATTTGCATCCCTTGATAACAATCCTGAAAATCATTAGCGCCCCCGTTATTTCCTTTAAAACAAAAAGAATTGACACCGTTTAACACCCTGTCCACAAAAAAGATTCCCGCTGATCTTTTTGGAATCGCTGAAAAAATGGCAGGAATGTTTCTAAAAAGGCAATTTTGTTCTATTTTAATATTTCCGTCAAATGCCATAATCCCAAAAGCTAGATTTTTAAACTCGTTTTGCTGAGCTAATGCCAATGAGGGTAATTGCAGATTATATCGTTCCATATACAATCCTGAAAGGCCAAAATTGGTTGAATAAAATACTGGAACCAAGGGTTGAAGGGATGATGCGCTACCCGAATTAGCCGGCACCAATATATCCGCAATCATAGGCTCTAACACACAAATATCCTTTAGTGCTCCGATTCCATCAAATTCATTGTCTTCAAAAGAAAGTAAGGTAAAAAGGCCATCAGTTGCAAGAATTCCTATAAAATTCTTTAAAAAATGGGTCTTTTTGATATCCAGTCTGCTTTTTTGACGACCTCTAATCGCAAATAATGCATCTTTGATGGTTGCATCCGTATCGGTAAACATTCGGGCGTTTAGCACATCAATCCCGCGCCAAAGGCAGGAGCATTCCATATTTGCACTGACTTCTGTATTTTGATTTAGCGTAAAAACATTCGAATTGATTACATTAAAACCAGCTTCCCCGGGATGTACCTTCACCAAAGAATTGGAAAAAGTAAATGTTTTATTTATCTCCACGTATCCTGTGGAATACACTGTACACCCCCCATTATAGCTTGCTCCCGGCAACACACAATTGTAGTCCGTTAGTTGGGTAGTTGTATTGTTGATGCCAATATAGATGCCGGGATCATTGATAGGAATGGTTTGGATTTGTTCCAAAACCGAACCGTTTGGACAGGTATAAATATGCCTGACGTTTATAGCAGGCATCTCACAGGTATTAATGTTGGTCAGTTGAATCATTCCCTGAACAGGTATACCCTGAAAAAAATTGGCTACATCAAAACACGCGCCTTGAGTGACCGGGGAAAAACTCCAGTTGTGCGTACCTCCTATAGTACATTCAGCATTCAAAGAAAGATAAAGTTCACTGCATTCACGTCTGATTTCCGCTGTAAAGTTTGGGGTGCAGCAAATAGCGGAACTTGAACAATCCACTGTGATCGTCTTCCTGCAGTTTGTACCGTTTGCCAAACTTACAGACACAATATAAGTACCACTTGAAGCATAGGTATGCGTAGGTACCGGCAGGGTTGAAAAATTCCCATCTCCAAAATCCCAAACAACTCCTGAATAAACAGACCAAAATGTAACATTACAGCCATTTACAATATAGTTAATTATTCTGTCATCGCAACCATTATTACAATTGAGATAAAACTCTTTGGTACAACTATAGGTAACACCGGCAATGGTAATTGTATGTGTAACTCGACGCAGATTTGCGGTAAAAGCTCCAAAGGTATGTGTTGGGTTTGGGTGATTAGAACCTGATGCTACTCCTGTTCCCACGGTTTCAAATGTCCAAAAATGGGCACCATTTGATACAACAGGCAGAAATGAGACATCACAGCCACTGCCAAAATTTAAGGCAAAATCTGCTTGAGGGTCACATGGTTGCGCAACTACCTTGGAGGATATGCCCAACACTAAAAAATGAACCATGAACAAGATTGTATTTCTTATTGAGGGTCGAATTATACGCTGTGACGCTGTGACGCTGTGACGCTGTGACGCTGTGACGCTGTGACGCTGTGACGAAATTAAGAATTTTTTCATTAATGGTAAATATTTAAAAATGAACAATACGA
>DLXL01000362.1:0-3539 GCA_003448025.1 Saprospirales bacterium
ATCCAGGGATTCCAACGGAGTGTCATTGAGAAAGAACAATCGCCCACCAGCAGTCTCAAAACGGCACCGATAATGAAACACATTCTGGTAGGAGGTGGGAATCATAGGCACTATTCCGGCATCGGTGAGATTCGTCGGGGCGTGCCAAGGCGCCCGGTAAAAATGCCCACCGTGATTAAAATACCAAAAACCATTGTCGGCCATGGCAGCATCCGGGTGGAACGGCAGCTGGGTTTCCGTAAAACTATATGGCACAAAATTCCAGCGATATACCTGCCCTTTATCTGTACAAACGCGCACAATATCGCCGTCTACCGAACAATGGATCATCTGACCGCCACCATTGGGTGTCCAGACATTATTCTCCGCGTCCGTAAACGAAGGATCCAATGACATGCACATCAAATTGGAAGAGATGATGAAGTACTTGCCATTATCACCGGCAATTTGCCGGATGTCGTTGCAAAACCAGGGTACTTCTGTTGATTCCTGCCAACTGAAGCCCTGATCCGGAGAGAAAAATACCTGTTCCGTATCTACTCCATCCACCTTGTAATAAAAAAACAAGTGGCCATTGGCCTCATCCAGGCCTGAATCTTCCACATAATTATCCCCGTTAAACGCAATATAAACCTTTTCAAATACCAGATCAAAGGTTTGACCGGCATTCGTGGATACATGGCCAAGGATATGCTGTTCCAGTTTATTGTTGGCATTGGTAAAAACCGATAAAGAGAACACCACCAGGTTATTGCCCACTGTCTGCAGATGGAGCATTTTATCATCGCCTGTGCTGGCAGCTGGAAAAATCACATCTTGTTTAATCCAGGTGAGCCCGCCATTATCACTTTTGTACAACCTTCCGGCATCCTGAGCAGATGGTTCCGGTACAAGGGCAAACCAGTCGTTTCCCAGTTTAACGATATCGGTAGGGCATTCCGGTGCGCCGGTCAAGCCATCGTAGCTATTAAGATTAACTTGTGTAAACGCAGCATTTTGTGCAGTGGTTGTGTAACCAATTAGCGTCAAAAGGCAAATTAACAGATACCGGAACATGGTTAAAAATGGTTTAGTAGCGTATAAGAGCAGGTAAATAGCCTAGATGCTGCCTGTTGCGGGAAATCAAAAAAGCCCTGCAAGCAAATGCCTGCAGGGCTTTAGATATCACGGAAATATCAATTATTTCGCCTGGATCATCTTACGCGTAGCGCTGTCAGTAGCTGTTTCCAGCTTATAATACAGCATTCCGGTAGTGTTGATCAGTGCACGCTCCAACATCACCGTGTTCATACCTTTGTCAAACTGACCTTTTTGCTGATAAACCGTCCGGCCTGTTTCGTCGAACACACTCAGGGTAGCCTCTGTTGCCTCCGGCAGGAAGAACCCAATGCTGGTTTTGTTCAGGAACGGATTCGGCTGGTTTTGATACAATTCAAAGCCCACACCGGCAATGATGTTGCGGTCAAAACGGAGTGCCACATTCAGACGGCCATTATCGCCATAGGCTTCAGCGCGGGTAATGGAGCCAGATACACCAAGCATTTCGCTCAGTTTGCCTGATTTCACTGCACGGAAACGTACCGTAAAGGCTTGAGCGCCATCAATAGACACAGCCATTGCATCTTGTGGCAGGAGGTTGAAGTTGTTGTCCGTTACCTTGTCCGAATTCACTACACCAATAGCATTCACGCCATTCAAGGTCATGGTAAACTGGAACCCTTTCAACTGCTGTGCAGCTTTAAAGGTTACTTCAAACGTTTCACCTGCCTTCACATCGCGGTCCTCTACATCGAAGAGCGCAGTACCGTCGGTGCGTTCCTCCGCCTGCATATTGGCATTGGCTACAGCTGAATTGTTCACGTCGCCGATTTTCACACCTGCGAAGTCTTTGCCAAACTGGGTTGTCATCGCATTGGCCACAGAAACTGTTTCCGGGAACGCCGACTGGAACGGATTGTTTGCGTTCGGGAACACAAACGCCTTATCCACAAAACGCCAGCTGGTGTTGTTTGGAAGCTCAGTGTAGATACCCAGGATCAGCTTACGAATCTCCACTATGTCGAACGTAGTGATAGAGCCTGATTTGTTGGCATCCGCCGCGATCATTTTGTAAGGGCTGTTGAGTGGCTCCAGCCCCAAAATATGCTTGCTGATCAACACCAGGTCATAAGTAGTTACACCGTTGAGCGGGTTATCGTCTTTCTCCGGAGCAATCGTGAACGTAGCGTCAAGCGGCACGTTGTTGATCAACTGGTAGTTACCATTATCATCTGTCAGATCGAAGTAACTGTAAGGAGGAGTGAAGGTACTTGTACCGTTAACCGTTACAGTCGCTTCTTCCACCCCTTCCGTCATTTCGGTCTTCAATGCACCGGCCACATTGATGTGATTACCAACAGGGCAGTTACCCAAGTTGTCTTGTACGATTACATACGTCTCACAGTAATCAGCATTACCCTGTGCATCAATAGCCCACAACTCTACGCACTGAGTGCCCAGTTCGTTACAGTTGAAGGTTACATTCGTGATCGGGTTGCCGTTGGCGTCAACCGGGAAGCCTGTGCCGGTACCGCACTTGCGGATACCGATCTTGACCTGACCGTCAGGTGTGCAGTTGTCTTCCGTGTATTGCAGGAAGTCAGATGCCCAAAGGGTAATCATGCTGGTAGGCATGATGTTCACACTCAAACCGTTGATACAAACCACCGTTGGCGCTTTGCAATCTTTCACAGTGAAGGTGTATTCGTATTCACTGTTGTTGCCGCAACCGTCGGTTACAAACCACTTAATCTTGTGCGTGCCGTGTGGCAACTCAGGTACCACGTGGGTATTCTGGTTCTGCTGAGTATTCCAACGTACGCTGGCGGTTTTGTTCGTTCCAGTTACGCTCTCCTGGATAGAGAAGCCGTATTTCTGGTTAGTTGGAACCGGACGGCCGTCAAATGCACGTGATATGCCGCCACCATAGTTCGGTGTGTTCAGGTTGTTGTACAGCACATTGTTCCAGCCCAGACCGGCAATACCCGTATTCACAGAGTTCACCACCGTTTCCATCGTACCGTCGCCATCCAGGTCAAGGAACAGCAGGTATTCGATGTTAACGTTAGCACCAGAACAAGCGTCGGTAGCGGTAATGCTCAGGTCAGTAGGCTCCTCGCACAGGTCGTGTGTCTGAATGCCATTATCCCACCAGTACATTTCGTTCCAAAGCTGGTTGTTGTTTGGTGTGAACCAGTTCTGGTTATCGCAGGATGGCTGTACAAATGTTGCTGTTGGCGCCTGGCCGTCGATCACTTTGATGATCTGTTTGTACTTGTAGCCATTGGCCTCATCATTTATACCGTTTCCGTTGCCGCCAAAGGCCGGTTCGTCGCCCCAGTAGCGGCAGAAGTTAGTGGCAGTTGGATCAGTCGGGTTGATTTTCACCACCGTTGGAGCCCATGGCACGATCGTGCCGCAGGCAGATACCGTTGGGCCAGGCAGATTGCTTGGATGGTTTGAAATCGAATTCGGGTTCGGGTTCGGCACCTCAATCAGTG
>DLXL01000362.1:3676-16960 GCA_003448025.1 Saprospirales bacterium
GAACGTGCACCAGTTGATGATCTGCCAGGTACGCTCTATTTTAAAGCAGGCATCCGGAACTACCGTAAAGACTTCATCTACGTGGGAAACACCCAACAACTCACAATCTTCACCAAAGAAGCTTGGTTCGCCATAGTTACCCGTTCCGTCGCATACCGTTACGATCACATCGTTCGGGAACTTCACGAAGTAATCCTGCAGGAAGTTTACAATTATCCGTTGTGTGCACTGACTGGAGTTACCATTGCAGTCAAACGCACGGAAGGTGCGGGTTATAGTACCCTTGTTACACACGGTATCAAACAGTGTATAGCTAACAGTATGCGTCAATCCAATCTGACCCTGGTAAGACTTGGTATTATCCAGACAGCAGTTATCAGCCACATCCGGGATACCATATGTCCACAAACTTGGATCAAAGTTTTCGCAGTTCACGGTTACGTTGGCAGGCGACTGGCAAATTGGTTTGATCTTGTCCTCTACCAGTACAGAAACCATACACTCGTTCACATTATCGTAGCAATCTCTTGCACGGAAAACAACCAGAATAGTATCTCCAATATCATCGCAGCAGAATTTAACATCAGGCCCGAAAGTGGTTCCTGAACAGTTGTTTGTGTTCATCCTGCGAACATCGAATGTAGGAGCACAGCAGTTATCGGTTGTACCATCGTCAAAATTAGCTGCCGGAACAATAGCCGTACCATCGTTGGTTAAAGCTACCTGGGTAACCTGATCGCAGGCCACTGCCGGTGGCACGAGGTCGGCCACTTTCAATGTGAAGTTACAGAAAGAGGTGTTACCACACTCGTCTGTAGCTTTATACCGTACGTTATAACTTCCGATTGGCAGACACTGTGTGTAGCCAAATACTGCCATGGTGTCCGGATTCCAGTAGTTATTGCCTGGGAAATCCGCCAGTGAACCACCAACCGTGAAGGTGATGATGTTACCGTTGTTCGGATTCACACCAGTCAGTTTAGCTTCCAGATCCAGAATGTGGGAGCAACCTTCAGAAACGATCATATCAGGCAATGCTGTATTGGAGCAGCATTGGAATGGATTGGTAGACACGGTAACTGTTGGCGGGCAGGCAAATACAGGGCCACCCAAATCAGATACTGTAATCACCTGAACATGAGAGATCGGATTGTTTGGCGATACCGGGAAGCAGGTGTTACGCACTTTCCAGGTACGAAGGATTTCATAGCTACCCGGACAAATCTCAAAACGTTCGTCGGTAAAGCTGATGGATGAGGTACAAAGACCACCTACACCAATCGGGAAACCATTAATGCTTGGACGACCGGTATTGTCCGGATCAGTTGCCGCTGCATTCAGATAAGCTGATTCACAGTTCACCGTAAAGTCTGCAGGGAAAACTACATCGTTCAGGCTGAATGGTGTAATGGTGATGGTTTGAGAGCAAGCTGCCTGATTTGCCCAGGCATCCGTTACGATCCAGGTACGAACGATTTCACCTCGTGGGTTGTTGCACTGACCAAAATCGTTATACTCATCATCAATCACGGTAGTAGTGGCGCTGCAATCGTGGATATTGACATTGCCGGTGTGTGCAACTGAAGTACTTTCAGAGCAAGCAATAGTAACATCAGCCGGACAGGTAAGCGCAGGAACCAGCTTGTCTTCAATTTTCAGCAATGACCAGCAGGAATTACCTGTTTCCGGATCTGTCACTGTAACCGTAAAGGTTTTGCCAATATCTCCTGAATCGAAAATATTGTCTACCGGCAGGTTAGACTGATTCTTCACAGTGATGACATAGTCATCATAACAGTGATAGTTATCGCCTTCCAAAGCTTCATCGGCATTCAACACAAATACGCAGGAAGCGTCCATGGAAACATGGCTCAGATCGTTGCAGATCAGGTTGAAGTCAGAAGGCACATATTCAATTACGACTACATTAAATGTGCAGGAGCGGGTATTACCGGCGGCATCCGTAACCACGATAGTTACCAAACGCGTACCAATATCAAACCATGATCCGGAAGGAGGCGTCATGGTAGTATCCGTTACCGCACAGTTGTCAGCAGCGAAGATCGGATCGTAACTCACAAAGGCTCCGCATGCGCCACCATCCAGGTTTATAAATTTAGTTGGCGGGCATGTTACCAATGGCCGTTCCACATCATTCACCGTTACGGTGAACCCACAGGTAGAAACATTGCCGGCAGCATCTGTGAGGGTATAGGTCACGGTTGTGGTACCTACACAGAAGAACTGCGTGTTGGTATAGCCACCACGGCCCAGCAAGGTGCCATTAGCCGGCTTACAGGCGGCATTATTGGTGGTGTACGCTACAGAAATAGTGCCATTGAAGCAGTTATCTACAAATAATGGGTGTGTCCAGGTAAACGATGCGCCACACTGGCCAGCCTGATTGGGCAATACCTGATTCGGCAGGTCGAATGGAGCAATACAGTTAACAGTCAGTGACCAGCCGGTAATGGTTGGATTCTGGCCTGGGAATGGTACTACATCCAGGGTCCAAACACCTTCCGCCTTCTGCGCGAAGAGCGTGGATAGGGAGTCGTCAGGAATTTCAGTAATAACCACCCGAATGCCTTTAGGGCTAATGAGGGTCATCGTTGAATTCTGCGGCGTAGCTGTGCCTGTGCGGTTGAACACGATATCACCAATGATGCAATTGCTTGGCGGTATGGTAATGGTAGAACGGTTACAGGTTGCAGCACTGATATTTGGAATGCCGGCTCCATTGTAAGTAGTGTTGCTGGTCAGCTTGCCACAGAATGGATTTTCGGCATCTATTATGGTTACCTTGAAGGTGCAGGATACTTTGTTAGGCTCGATGGATTGCAGGGAAGTCTGCGTACCATTGTCAGCCATTACTTCCAGATCCGGATTGATAGCGCCTATGGTGAGCGGGTAGCAGGGTTGTGCCAGCACCCAGTCGGCAGCCGTATCGGTATCGTCTTCACATTTCCGGATCACGTCACCTCCACTCAGAGAGCCGCTGAATCCGTTGCAACCTGCATAACCATTGGTAGCCACTTCGTCGAAGATGGTCCCCATGTAGGAGATGGTATAGCAGGCCGGCATGTTGACGGTTCCGTTGAAACTAAAGTCAAAGACCTGTGTGCCACCCACCGGCAAAATGGTGCCTGCCAGTGATGGGAGCATAGTCACCGGACCGATGGTTTGGTTGGCGGCAGGATCTGCAGAGAGACGGTTCACCAACAGGCAGGAAATATCAATATCAGCAGGGCCCAGGTTGGAAATTTCCAGGCGGTCAACTGCTCCGGATTGAGTCACCTCAGTGATCAGGAGCAATGGTTGATTTTGCACGGTGTATTTCACCCAGGAATCACCAATGTCGAAGTACTCACCGCTGGCATTCGCCACGCCGCAATCTTTCACCTGAGTGAGCGCTGCATCGGCATAAATGGTGTAAGTTACACCGTAGTTATTCTCGCAGGGGCCATCTACTGTTGGAGCAATGTTATTCACTACCGCGCCACAAAGCCATGGATCATTATTTTTCACCACATTGGCCGGGCAAGTGAGCAGTGGATCCTGCCAGTAGTCGTTTACAATTACTTTGATCTGGCAGGTGTCTTTATTGTCAAACTTATCCTTTGTTTCCCAATACATAATAGTGGTGCCCACAGGGAAACGGCTGCCTGTATTGAGTCCGGTCTGATCAATTTTCACCACTGTCGGATTATTATCGCAATTATCGCTAACAATTGGCAATGCAAAGTTCACATAGGCATCACAATGCATAGACTCAGCATTTTGCACCACCGGAGGTTCCGGGCAGTTAAGGAAATGGGGAGGATCATTGTCCGAAACGGTAATCTGGAAAGAGCAGGTAGTAAAATTTCCTAAAGCATCTTCAGCATAATAGGTGATTACAGAGGTACCAAGCTCAAAATCGTAAGTTTGATAGTGCAGACTATCAGGGAAAGGTGGATTTGTGTTGGGATAGGGGTTGTAGTAGCTAAACGGTGGAGGATACAGAATCGCATTAAGGCTTATGGGCCCCTCGATACTTCCGTCCGGATTCTTTATCCGCACATCGTACAGGGTTACCGCACAGTTATCATTCGGCACAGGATGAAGCCATGTATACTGGCTCTCGCACAAGTACGCCTCAGTAGTGAGCGTATGATTGGACGCCGGGCAAATGATGTCTGGTCCTATAAGCAGATCGTCATTATCGCATGAGCCTGAACGGAAAATTTCGCAACCGCGGGCATCTACAATAGTAAATGACCAAACGGGCTGTGTATAAATGACGCGCAAGTGACCGAGGTACTGACTAAAGTCGGTGATGTTATGTCCATTAGCGGCATCATAGGTGTAAATACCATCGGAATCGTCGGCATCACCATCAGCATCAACATCAAGCCTAACACCGGAATATTGGATACGGTAGGGCTCAAGGCCTCCGACAACGGTACCCAAATCCACAATGCGTTCAAGTTCATCAACACACAGACACTCTGGAGAGCCCATTACGAGCGGCTGGCGCAACTCAAAAGTGGTATGTACTATTTCAAAACAACCTGCCAAAGCCAGGTTGCCATTCTGTGGTACAGATACACCTGGAAGTGCCATCAGATAAGATACTGTTACAAATCCACTTCCTGTACCCGGTGTATAGACACCGTCTGTAGTGATGGTTCCCGGATCAGGGGTTGACCCGAGACTGGGAGCAAATGCTGTTATACCGAAGCCACCAACAGCATCACCTAGATATGCATTTCCGGCAACCTGCTGGTGTGTAATAACCTGAGCGTTAGGCAGGGTTATTTTCAAATAATTGCTGAAGTCAAATTGGCTTGGGTTGTTTGCCTCCAAACAAAGCTCCGGAAGGTCAAATGCATATTGAATTCCTTCAAAGAAATCCCTTACATCCACCACTGAAACGCAATTCTGTTGATTCCCATCGTCGTCAGTCACCCGAAGCGTAACAAGATTTGGTCCCGTTTCGGTACAACCAAAATTTACAGATGGCGAAAATGGGCCACCCACCTTCGCAATCTGAAGCAAAGGAGAAGGATCGCAGTTATCATTGGATCCTCCATCTACAAACGGACTGTTGTTTCCCGGATTTGCAGCGAATATGGTAATGTTTCCTGTATTATCCAACCTTACTTCGAGGTCCTTGCACACTGCAACAGGCTTTTGGCTATCCTGCACAACAATGTTAAAGCTGCAGTTTTGAATCTCACCCGGATCTGTGATATCATTATCACCGTTGATGTCAACCTTCATAGTGTAGGTGACGATGGTTAACCCATAAGGGAAGGTAAGGCCACTCACATCATTGTGTGTACCTTGATTGGCGATGGAGAACGGAGTATTAGTAGATACATCCAAAGTACCTGCAGGATAGTTCACATTGTAATCGATGATGGTCGCGCATCCAATACCCTCCAATGGCGCAAGCCCGGTCACCACTTTGCTGCACTCACTGGGATCTGTCTCCACTGTCATATTGTTCGGACAGCTGAGTACCGGATCTCCTGTAGTTACACGCACTGGGAAAGAGCATACTGAGGATACACCCTGACAGTTGTAAGCCGTGTAAGTAACCGTATAGTCACCCACGTTAAGATCCGAACCTGAGATCGGACCTCCGGTTTGGTAAACTCCGGATGCTGTAACGGCAACAGCTGCCGGCGGAGCGCCTTCAAATTGTGAAACATCCGTAGTCGCAGTCCTTCCTTGATATTCAAGACCACCGCCATAACAGTCGTCGAAAGCCACCGGGATAGACCAATTACAATCGAAATCGCAACTCAAGTTCTCAGAGAAAGTATAGCCTTGTTCAGGACAACTAGAGAAAGCCGGCGGTGAACTGTTTAGTACAGGGATCTCAATGGTTTCAGCATCGGAGAAGACCACATTTACATTACATTGCGCGGCAGCAAGCAGGTCTTCAATCATAACACCAATCAGAGGAATGGCGCCAATGGGCAACAGCTCCAACAAGTTAATCTGCTTACCTACAATATTGCCGCAGATTGAATTAGGCTTGAACGGCCAACCGGCCACATTTCGAATGGTAATTGTTCCTTGTGGCGTAGTCACATTGTTAGGAACATCGGCAGTACCTGACTTGGGGAAGCCGTTGAAATCCTCGGCTACATAGTCCCAACTTCCATCGCCATCGGTATCAGCCACCACGTAACCACCGCCGCCGTCGCCTTTCAACGCCTTATTGAGCAATTCAATAATTACCTCCCCAATCGTTTTATCGCAGTAGTCTTCATACTCACCCAAGGGGATAGGGTCAATACAAAACTCGGCCACTCCAATATCCACGCAAATTTCAAAGGTTATAATGTCGCACAGAACCTCGGTTGCCGCATTGAAATCCTTGAGTTTTGGACCTCCTGAGGCCGCATTCCCGAGTTCACCGGGCAGTTCAGACTCCCATACTACCCCAACGCTTTCTGTTTCACAGGTAGTTATTCCTTGTGGCTCAAGTATTGCATTCACAATACCTGGGCCTTCAAGTTCAAAAAAACTGCACTCCAGGTCGAGCGAGGGATTCACCGTTACAGGGCAAGGATCGTAAAGATCCGTATTTGGAGGACACTCGCTGGGGAAGGGTGCATCGGCGCCACATCCAACCCCGTCGTTATAGATGGTAATTGTCTTGCAAATAGTGGATGAACAGGGAACATAACTGGCTCCAGGTAGGGTAGAACCACAAGCGCCGGGTGTTCCGGCGTTCTCTGTGAAGCAAATCGTGTAAACCAACGACCCCAGAGAACCCGGAGCAGCGAGGTTTACCGTTCCAAAAGCGGCAGGGGAACCATTGATAGTTAATGAAGGGTTGGGGCCGCTGCTGAGTTTTACCAGGGATACTGGCACCGTGCCGCCATCCGCACAAATTAAATCAGAGGAAGGTGAGGTAATATCGAAGTTTGCAGATGGTTGCATGGTTATCAGCAACTCTTCTGTGTCGGTATAAATTCCCGGGCATCCATCAGGATTGGGAGCAGTATAGTTAATCGAAAAACATCCTCCGCCGGATGGAACCGTAATTGAGTTACCACTGATTCCAAGAGAGGGAACTCCCGATATCTGAGTAAAAACTCCGTTGGAAGAGTTGCCGCCATCAAACATTGTTTGAAGATCAAATGTGCCTCCAGGTATCTTACAGGAGGCAATCGTCTCTCTAAGGTTAGCAACCGGTGGGTTTTTCAAAGTTACCCTGAACTCATCAGATAGCTTGTCGGTTGTTCCACTCAGAGGACACTCAAAATTAGCCGTAATAGGCACGCTGATCGTTTCTGAAGGAATGGAGGATGGTGTAAAGGTATTTCCTGAAACCCCAGCTCCATTAAAGCTGATACCCAGCGGTACCCATGAGGCTGAATTAAGATTGATAGGAGCATTATTTCTGCATACCGTTTGGTCAGTCGGCGCCGTGGGTATGGGCTTTACCGTAATAGTCTGACTGCGCGTTTGAACGCAACCACAAGCATCGGTGATAGACACCGTATAGGTGGTGGTGGTGGTAGGGCTTACCGTCAGCACAGGGGTGCTCGGACCGCTGCTCCAACTGTAGGTGCCGCCGCCTGAGGCTGTCAGGGTAACGGAGGTTCCTGCGCAAACGATACCGTCATTTGGGGCTAAAGAAGTCTCAGAAATGGAAATTGGTGGAGCTGGAACAGGCCCGATGGTAACGGGAAATGACAAACTGCCCGATAAACTGATACCGCTGGTTGCGGTTGCCGTTACAATGTAGTTAGTCGTGCCACAGTTTTGTGGAAAAACATGGCTTACGGACTGTCCGGATTTAAGAGGAGAACCATCGCCCATGTTCCAGGTCCAGATTGCTCCCGGCAAGAGCGGAACCGTAGAGCCGGAGAAATTAACTGACTGACCTACAGGTGCGCACAAAGCATTGACACCGGATGGCGTGGCAGTTATGGTCAACTGGGCCTGCAATTTTAACAAAGATAAAATCAGGAGCGAAAAAGTAAAGAGTGACCTCATTTTCGGATTAGATTGGTGGAAAAAACTTTTCATTGAAAAATTATTGGATGATTTAGGATTAAACTGCGAGGTGTACCTGTCTGAATGAATCAGGAGCTCTAATAATCCATAGGGCCCGGACGAGGCTCTTCAAAACCTCGTCCGGGCTATTTCAAATCAGTTGCGAACAACCGTCTGGGTCAATGTTTGTTGCTCTGTGGATACCCGAATCATATAGGTTCCTGACGGCACATCGCCTGCTTGCCACAGCAGGGTTTGACCGCCTTCCATCCGACCATTAAACAAGCTGGCTACCGGACGGCCCAACAGATCAAACACCTGTACCAGCACATTGTCTTCCGGAGCATTCTCCAGTTTGATCATCAGGGTTTGGTCAAAAGGTACCGGGAAGGCCTCCATGCTCATTTCCGGAGCAGTTGCCTCAGCCTGATCCCTGAATCGGGCCGGACGATTGGAATCGCCGCATACGGCATTGAAAACAAGAACCGCGCCACAATCAGTGATTCCAGGCAGGTCCTCTCCCGGAATGCCAGCCATCAGATACTGACCATTGATGGCCAAGCTCGAGCCCAGGTTGTCGTTGTAGAAATTATTAGGTTCATTCAGCATGGCAAATTCTGCCCAGCCGCTGTCTTCCCTGTGATATACAAACACGGCCCCTGCACGGCTCTGGAATACCTTTTTCCAACGAGCGCCTATGGCAATATGATCCCCATCAATAGATACGGCATAACCAAAGTGCTCCCCTTTCTTACCGTTTGCATCCAAAATCTTGGTGTACTGGTTCCAGGAATCTGCAACTCCACCCTGATTTTTATAGAACATGTAAGCGCTGCCGCTTTCATTGCCTTTATCGTCGTCACGGTTGGCGCCTATTACTGCATACGGGCCGTCCAGGTCAACACTTACACCAAAATTGTCTTCAGTCTGGCCATCGGTTGCGGTAAGTTTTCTGAGCTGGCCCCAGTTATCGGCTCCACCCTGATTGCGGGCAAACACATAAGCAGCGCCTGCATCCACTCCTTTTTCGTCGTCCAGATTGGCACTTACCAGGGCATAAGATCCGCTGATGGCCACATCGAATCCGAACCGATCGCCAAGATCTGCATCCTGAGCGGTGAGTTTTTTCACCAGGTTCCAGTTGCCGGTACCAGCCGGAGCTTGTACGTACAAATAAGCTGCACCAGCCTCTGCAAGGCCATCACTGTTCAGACTCGCGCCTACTATAAGCCACTCGTTGTTGAAGTCAAGTGCACTGCCGGATTGTTCGCCTGCTGAAACGCCCAGAATTTTCTGGTGCAATACCCAGTCAGACGGATTGCCGCCATTCCAGCGATAGATATAGGTAGCACCTGCATCGGCGCCTCCTTCATCGTCCAGTGGAGCAGAAACAGCACAGAAGCCGTTACCCATAGCCACTTTTGCGCCAAAGCGCTGATCACCGGTGGAGAAGTTATCCGGGAAAAGCTGGGCAACCTGTCCCCACTTGCCGGCATTGCCGTCATAATAAAGGATATAGGCGGTTCCTTCTTCTACGCCGTTGACGTTTCTGCTGCTACCAGCAATGCCCCAGATCCCTTTGAGGTCTACACTTTCACCCAAACGGCGAGCCGCGGTGGCATCGTTGGCATAAACAGTGGTGTTCAGGTCCCAGTCCTGAAGTTCGTCGGTATATCCGTCGCAGTCGTCATCAATGCCATTACAAACCTCTTCGCGAGGATCAACTACTATCTTGAACGTGCAGTAATTGGTATTACCAGCCGCGTCGGTGATGGAAACTTCCACATCGGTGATCCCGATCGGGAACACATCGCCGGAGAAATGCGTTTGGTCTAAAATGAAGCCGGGGCAATTATCGCCTGCCGGAAGGTCGAAAAAGATCTGCGCTCCGCAGTCCTGATCTATTTGATTAACCGTTTCAATTTTGTTCGGGCATACCACCGTTGGGAACTCGGCATCCTTGACGGTTATGGTTTGTACGCAGGAGGCAGAATTGCCATTCACATCTGTTACCACCCACGTAACCTCTGTTACTCCGATCTGGTAAAAGCCCGGAGCGTCATTAGTGAGGGTAAACTGACAGTTTTCAATAATATTAGGTGAGCCAATCACAGGAATGTCTCTACCACAAATGCCCGGTGCATTATTGATCACGATATTATTCGGGCAGTTAACCACTGGAATGATACGTTCTATCAGGACAACATCGTTGCCGTCGCCGCCTACATAGGAGATGCCTACATTTTTACCGCTGCCCAGGTAATTGGCAAAGATAAAGCCTTCAGGCATCCCGTCGAAAGTACCTACCACGGGGTCAGTGCCATCGTTGTTAATGATTACGATCTGATTGCACTGTGGTTGAATAAAGGTGCCGCTGATAGACAGGCGCGCGCCGGTAAGATCTACGCCTCCCTGTACATTCAGCTGCGAGTAATTTACGTCCGGTATAAGCCCGTTTATCTGGATCATCAAAGTAGTTCCCGGAGCAAATGCTACGGTGCCTACTTGTACATCCACCCCGCTGGCTGCCGGGAATACACCCTGGGCCGCATGGAAGGTGAGCAGGCCACCGGCAGTACTGATAGCGGACACATTGACAAAGATGGAGCCTGAGGAGTGCAGGTAAACATCTGTTTGAGCCGGACGGGTAATCGGCTGACTCTGGGTAATGGTACCACTCTGGGCATGTCCGATCACCAAAGTGCCGGCGCTTACCCGATCCAGTTCTGCATCGGTGAGCTGCAGGGGGCCGCCCAGCGGATCGCCGGTGGGGCCCAGGTTGATGGCTACGCCATTGGTGAGCGGACGAATGGTTACCGTTTGATCCGCGCCTGTGGTTATGTTGGAGGAAGTGCCAATGACCACGCTATTGGCGATCAGGGTGATATTCGACTGGGAGGTGATGGTGGCTGTGTTAGCCGTCACCAACCCGTTGGAACCGCTTCCGATACCTTCTATACCGGTGATCTGGGTATCGCCATCCCGAGAAGACACGATACTGGTTCCGCTGATGGACACCCCTATGTTATTACCGCCTACGCCCGGGCCGCCTGTACCTCTCATAGTGAGCGCACCTCCAGCCTGGACCAGGCCGTTGAAGCGAACGAGAATCCCGATACCCCGATTTGACGGACCAGAACCGCCACCTTTACCGGTCATGGTGATATCGCCGTCGCCGACGGTCACCACCCGGCCATCACCGTCTATTTGAATACCATAGTTCTCATTGCCGGTGGTGGCGCCACCTGTACCGTCGAGCACAATATTGCCCTCAGAAGAAACTGTGACAGCGCCACTGGCCACGGTAATACCTTCAGCCAAAGCTGCTGAACCTGTTCCGACGCCCTTACCGGTTATCGTTACATCGCCGTTGGAGGCATTAATAAATCCACTGCTTTCTACAAACACTCCTCTGTTGCCGGAACCGGAGCCTTTACCACCGATTCCATCCACTTGAATGGTTCCGGTTACTGAGGCTCGGATAAAACCTTGATTTTGCACATAGACACCGACGTTATTGCCGGAGGCATTGGTTCCTCCGCCTTTGCCGGTTACCTGAATATTTCCTCCGATAGCGCTGATACTGGAGAGACTGCCTGACACATATACGCCGTGGTTGCTCTGTCCGTTGGCATCATAGGCGCCGTTACCGGTTACGGACACATTACCGCCTCCGATGGCCGATATCGCCGCTGATGCGCTGCCTGAATGCAATACTGCCACACCATAGTTATTGTTGGAAGCGCCTGTTCCGCCACCGAAGCCGGTTACCGTCACATCGCCTTCTAAAGCTGAAATCAGACCTAATACATGCACGCCAATATTAAAGTTTCCGGTACTTTCTCTGCCGGTTCCTTTAACGGTGATATTGCCGCTACCAAGATTACGGATGCTGCAAAAACTATTAATCATAACACCGCGCAGATTGCCGCCGGAGCCTTGACCGGCAACACCGGTAACGAAGATATCGCCGTCGCCTGTGGATGTGGTACGGATAGTGGAACTTTCGTTCAGGTGTACTCCCATGTTGCCATTGGAACTTGCCGTGCCGCCACCGTTTCCGGTAACGATTACTTCTCCATTTCCAACAATAGAAGCATTGGTTTCCAGGTTAACTCCTATATTACTGGCGCCGTTGCAGTTGGTACAGCCGTTGCCTTCTATGATCACATCGGCAACACCCCCGGCAGTTATTAGGCTTTGATTAACCACCATTACCCCAAAAGAACTGGAGGAAGCACCGGAGCCATTACCTTGTCCAATCACCGTCACCATCGCGCCGACAGAGCTGATGCTGGAATTATTTTCCACCGCTACGCCGTAATTGCGGATGCCGGTGCCGGCACCGCCCCAACCCTGGATGGTTGCCTCATGTATGGTGCCGCCAATGATTCTGGAGCCGCCAGTCAGGTACACTCCAGCCTGAAGTCCAGAGGCGTTGTTACCACCCCGGCCTTTGACCGTGAGATAGCCTTCGCCGGTGATCTGCACCGTAGCGCTATTTAAAAAAACACCCTGGAAATTTCCAGTTGAAGGATTAGGCTGGATGTTACCCTCCATGGTAAGATCACCGTCTTCCGTTTGGAGGCTCGACTGTGGGGCGAATTCGATATGTCGGCTGGCTCTTAACACAGCCTCGCCGTCGCCGGAAAGTGTAATATTGACGTTGAAACCAACAATTATACGGTCAATGCCTGGCACCGGATCATCGTTTTGCAAGTCAATATCCAGGCCAGCCCCAGCCTGAAAGGTCAAGTCGCCATTGATGCTGATCTCATCGTTCTGACGACCGCCGCTCAAGCTCAGAAACGGTAGTGCATTGCTGAAGGCCCCGACATTGATCACATCATCCCCTTCTCCGGTGTGAATGGTAATATTCTCAATACCTGCAAGCGGAATATAGACCGGAAAATTTAATGGGCCCGAGCCATTAAGCGAGTAATCGCGGCCGGGGATGTTTATTTCAAGCGTGAAGCCGCCGCCTTCATTCAGGAATACGAAATCGTTATGGCCCATCTGATCGCTCAGGACCAGCGTGGTTCCGTCGAGATAAATACTGTAATCCGTAGCAGCCTTCACCTGAGAAGACATACTTAAAGCAAATAACAGCACAAATAGCGACCGCATGTTAACCTTAAGGCACAAGGCAACTTTTTGGAGGCTACCCTGGAAGATGTATACATTTTTCATGAGCGAGTGGTTATTAGTAAGGTAATCCTTCACGGACAAATCTAAAAAAGAGAATCCTTCTGCACAAATCACTTGTGAGAAAATACAAAT